>NZ_JCBCCK010000309.1:0-7739 GCF_059864935.1 Planktosalinus sp. | reverse complement strand
GAAGTATATTTTTGCTTATTATGACAATCGGGTTGCCTGTTTTTCTTTATCATTTGCTTTGGGAAACCCTTTGGAACGGACAAACACCCGGAAAAGCAGTAATGAAAATAAGGGTGGTAAAACTGGATGGTTCAAAGCCTGCATTGTCAAATTACTTATTGCGATGGTTGCTACGATTGATCGATATCAGTTTTACAAGTGGAGCGGTGGCTGTGGTAACCATTTTACTTAACGGAAAAGGGCAGCGTTTGGGTGACATTGCCGCTACAACAACAGTAATTTCAGAGAAAAAAAATACCGGCATCACCACACTCAGGCACATTGAAGTGGCCGAAGATTATGTGCCCAAATACCCACAAGTCACTGTTTTTAATGACAGCGAGATACAAACCATCAAAAAACTTTTTTTTGAAGCAAAATTTGTCGGAAATCACAAAGTTATTTTAAAACTTTCTGCTAAATCTGCTGAAATAATGCAAGTTAATTTTGATGAAAAACCTATTGACTTTTTAGAGCGCATCATTAAAGATTATGCCTTTTACACCCAAAATGTATGAGTTTATTTTTAATCATAGATATACTGGGTACTGTGGCATTTGCTATATCAGGAGTGCTCACCGCTATGCACAAACGCCTGGATTTGTTTGGTATTTTTATCATTGCCTTTGTCACCTCAGTGGGCGGTGGAACCCTGCGCGATGTATTGCTGGATGTCAACATCGTGTGGATGCACAATATGACCTATGTGTATGTTATTTTCTTTTCGGCGGTGTTTGCCATTATTTTCAGGAACAAGCTCAATTACTTCAGGCGGACCCTGTTTTTGTTTGACACGATAGGAATTGCACTCTTTACCATGGTGGGCATAGAAAAAGGTGTGCAAATGGATTTACACCCTATTATATGTGTTTCACTAGGTACGATGTCTGCGTGTTTTGGAGGTGTAATCAGGGATATTTTGTGCAACGAAATACCCATTATTTTCAGAAAAGAAATTTATGCCACGGCCTGTATTTTAGGTGGGCTATTTTATTTCCTGCTGGAACTCACACCTATGGACCCTAGTTGGATAGTCATTATATCAGGCTCTGTGGTGATTACGGTAAGACTTCTTGCAGTGAAGTTTAAATTGTCTTTACCCTCAGTTTATCCAAAAGGACAGAACTAATCTTTAATTAATGCATTGATATTTACGTTATACAACGGCCAGTCACCTTCATCGGTGTCGAGTGCTGCAATTTTATCTACCACACCCATTCCTGAAATTACCTTTCCAAAAACCGTATAGTTAGAGTCAAGATGATGTGCTCCGTTTTTGCTTTGAACAACATAAAACTCAAACGATGAGGAGCGGTCGTCGGGGTTATCCCTATATTCCTTTGCTGCTGCTAATGCACCACGGTTGTGGCGGTGAATGATTTCTGCAGGCAAGGTGTAACTGCCCATGCGCCCCCTCATTCTTGCGGTAGAAACGCGGTCACTGTTTCCTCCCTGAATCATAAAATTCTTGACCACTCTGTGAAAAACGGTTGTGTTTAAGTATCCACTTTTTATTAGATAAATAAAATGAGCGCGATGCAAGGGGGTGTTGTTGTAGAGTTCAAGCTCAATGTTGCCGTGTTCGGTTTCAAAAGTTACAAAGCGTTCGGGATTGTTTTTGCCAAATTCAATTAAAAATTCCTCAACACTGTTGTTTGTGAGATTTACTAATGGGTATAAAGTATCCTTAATTTCCTCAGGTTCAGTTTGCGGGACACTTAGTTGTTTTATTTCTACGGTTTCTTCAATGGTAGTTCCACTTTTTTCAGGGGTATTTTTTTTATCTTCACAATTCAGAAAAAGAACTAAAGAACATAAAATAACAAGATATTGTTTCATCAATGGAGTTTAACAGGTTTAAAACATCGCTTTCAAAGTTAAAAAATTTGGAATTACCGGGAGAAGAAATTCAGTTGAAAATGGCTCCTATGGAACGCATTGAAGAGTTGAAGCGCCTAGCAATAAGTAAAAACAATGCCAGTAAGGCAGGAGTGATGGTGCTTTTTTATCCTTCTGAAAGCAACATTACACGTTTTGTTTTGATTTTACGCAGAACATATCGAGGTGTACATTCCGGTCAGGTGGGTTTTCCAGGTGGCAGATATGAACCTCAGGATAGAGACTTATTAAATACAGCTTTACGCGAAACTGAAGAAGAAGTGGGCATACCAAGAGACCAAGTAAGTGTGATTAAGCAACTCACAGAAATGTACATTCCGCCCAGCAATTTTATTGTACATCCTTATATTGGTTATACAGACACCAACCCTAAATTTGTGCTTCAGGAAGATGAAGTGGAATCAATTATAGAGGTGGATTTAAACCATTTTCTGGATGACAGTATAATAATTTCAAAAAAGTTAACCACTTCATATGCTGTTGAAATTGATGTGCCTGCTTTTCATCTCAATGGACATGTGGTTTGGGGGGCTACTGCAATGATTCTAAGTGAGGTGAGACATCTCATACAAAAGATTTTATAAATTTACTTTTTAGTATCTTTGCAGCTTGTAATCTTCCAAAAGAAACAAACAATTTTATGGGATTGATTAAACGTAATCCTTTCGGACACATACTTTTCTATAAACTTTGGTTAATCAGGTTTATGGGAGCGATTACACATCGCAGATTTAAAGGTTTTAATGAGTTGCAAATAGATGGCTCTGAAATCTTAAGGGATTTGCCCGAAAGAAATGTGTTGTTCGTTTCAAATCATCAGACCTATTTTGCGGATGTTGTGGCAATGTTTCACGTGTTTAATGCCAGTTTGCACGGAAGGGAAGACACTATAAAAAACATTGGATATTTGTGGAGACCAAAACTTAACATTTATTATGTTGCCGCGAGTGAAACCATGAAATCAGGTTTCTTGCCGAAAATCCTTGCATATGCGGGTGCTGTTCCAATTGAAAGAACCTGGAGGGCCGGGGGCGAAGATGTCAAAAGGCAAGTAAAAATGAGCGATATTACCAATATTGGCAAGGCTCTGGATGATGGTTGGGTAATTACTTTTCCACAGGGCACAACCAAACCATGGAAACCCATTAGACGTGGAACTGCACATATAATTAAAAAATTTCAACCCATTGTAGTTCCAATTGTAATTGATGGTTTTAGGCGCTCTTTTGATAAGAAAGGAATTATGATTAAAAAAAGAGGCATACTTCAGACTATGGAGATTAAAGCTCCTCTTGATATCGATTATAAAAGTGAAACAGTTGATGATATCATTTTAAAAATTCAAATTGCCATTGAGCAACATCCTTCATTTCTCAAAGTGATCCCTGCCGAAGAAATCAAAAAAGCGGAAGAAGAAAACGTTCAAAGGCAGTGGAAATACTAAAATTTCCAGTCGTTGGTTTCCAACTTAAAAGTTTTTCTTCTCACAACTGTTTTTGGGTCAAAATTTTTCCAAAGATTTTGTAAAGCCAGATTTTCTACAAGTATTGGCGTTAATATACAATTTTTAACCCCATCCTTTTTAAACGTTTCATAATATTCCTTGAAAATTAAAGCTGTTACACCTTTGTTTTGATATTCCGGGAGTATTCCGATGAGGTAGAATAACACAGTGTCATTTTTCTTTTTGGCCTTTAAAAAATGTAAAAACCCAAACGGGAAAAGTTTGCCTTTTGACTTTTGCAGAGCTTCCGAAAAGGAGGTCATCACCACACTGAAAGCAACCAATTTTCCATCTTTATCCATCACAAACTTGATGTACTCAGGGTTGATCAGGCTAATGTATTTGTTTTTAAAATATTCCTTTTGGTGCTCAGTTATGGCTACAAACGATGAGAGAGAAGCGTATGCCTGATTAAAAACATCAAACATTTCATTCACATAAGGCAATATATCTTTTGAGGAAGTAAATGCCAGAGACTTTACACCATATTTTTGAGTAACGATTTTTTCTGCCCGGTAAAAAGTGTCCGGATTGGTAACATTATCAAATGAAAACTCATTTTCTATAAATTCCTTTTCGGTTTCAAAACCCAAATTTTCGAGATGACTGATGTAATAAGGATAATTGTACCAGGTAATCATGCTGCCCAATCTTTCAAAACCCATAGTCATTGCACCCACTTTGTCCATATTTGAAAACCCAATAGGGCCTTCGGCAAAAGCAAGGTTCTTTTCTTTTCCCTTTTCAAAAACTTTATTCAGTAATGCTTTACTCACTTCAATGTCATCTACAAAGTCAAACCAACCAAAACGAATTTTATTGATGCTTTGCGTATTGATCTCGTGCCAATTGATGATAACGGCTATCCTGCCAACAATTTCATTGTTTTTATACGCCAGATAAAACCAAACTTCCGCATTTTCAAATGCGGGATTGATGTTTTTGTCAAACCCCTGAAGTTCATCTTTGATAAGTGGTGGTACCCAGTATTTTGAATCTTTATAAAGCTCAAAAGGAAAAAGAACAAATTGTTTTAACTCCCTTTTTGACAATACTTCTTTAATGATAATCATAACTAAATTTAGTTTCGATAGGGGTCTTTTTCAGGGTGATTGTCTATTCTGAAGGAGGCACCAATCCCCACAAAAAACCTAGATGGGGTGTCTTTAAAATTTACCATAGAAAGCACATCCAATTGAAAGTCGGGCCCAAAAAGATGAGCGGCACCAAAGCGCAGGAGCTGGTCTGCGTAAAAATCATTTTTAATTCCTTGATTTTCAACAAACATTGAAAACCTGGGGTTAAATGCGTGTGTAAGAGTCAATATGTATGAATAGATTGGAAAATCGGAAGTTACCCGGTCAACAATAATGTTTGTAACAAATACAAAACCACCTTCAAAATTGTTTTGGGTCATCAATACAAATTTTGGGCTGAACCTTGGGGTTTCAGGCGGCAAAAAGGGATTGTCCTTAGTGTCAAAATTTACACCGGCATAAAAGGAAATTGCCGGAATCAACTCTTCCCATTGAAATGTATTGTTTGCCTTCCAGCTATAAATATTTGGCGCTCTTTGGTCTCTTGTTTTATAAGGGTCATATATCAGATACTTAGCTCCTAAAGTATTTGACCTAAAATTACTTTGTTTGTTTTCATTCGAATTCGAAATAAAAGGATTTGAATTATCTATGACTTTTTCAGACACATAAGACCCTGACAAGCTAATCTCCAGCCGGTCCCAAACAAC
This sequence comes from Planktosalinus sp., assembly GCF_059864935.1. Lineage (NCBI taxonomy): Bacteria > Pseudomonadati > Bacteroidota > Flavobacteriia > Flavobacteriales > Flavobacteriaceae > Planktosalinus > Planktosalinus sp. The sequence continues at coordinate 2,550 of NZ_JCBCCK010000309.1, read as the reverse complement.
TCCTTGCCGAATGGTGTAATCAATGGCAAAAGCATCTGTTTCTGTTCTTAAAAGAGAATGTTTTTCCCAGCCAATGGAGACACCGGTTTCAATTTGTGTAACACTATTGCCCACAGCAAAAGCACCCTGCGATGTTCCGGGGCGGTTTGAATTGATGATGTCTGTATATTGGGCGTTTAGGTTTACAGCACTGCTTATCAGTAAGGTAAAAACCAGAAATTTAAGTTGACGCATAAGCTTGTGATTTGTGTAAATATAAAGTTTTTTATCATTTAATTAATCCCTGAAATTTCCTTTATTTTATTTGGTTTGCCTATTTTTGGAAATTATTGAAAATCTTTAAATTTTACCGATGGTTTCGTTCTTGCAAACGCTTTTAATAATCATTTTAGTTTACTTAGCACTCAAATTTCTTTTTCGATTGCTCTTGCCCTATTTTTTAAGATATATTGCTAAAAAAGCAGCTCAGAAAATGGAGCAATCATTTTATGGCTCACGCACTGCACAATCAGAAAAAACAAAAGAAGGAAAAATAACCATAGACCACCCACCAAAAACAAACAAATCCAAGAAAAACGTGGGTGAATATGTGGATTATGAAGAAATTGACTAACTTTTCACCTGCTTAACCAACATCATGAAAAATATATTTCAAAAATTCTGGCCACATTTGGCGGTATTGGCTTTTTTTGTAATCACTTCACTAGCTTTTTTTAATCCTGTGCTTCAGGGCAAAAAACTTTTTCAAAGTGACATTGTGCAATACACCGGTATGGCCAAGCAGCACAATGATTATAGGGCAGAAACAGGAGAGGAGACTTACTGGACCAACTCGGCTTTTGGCGGAATGCCCACTTATCAACTCGGAGCGCAATACCCAAATAATTACATAAAAAAACTGGATTTAACCATCCGGTTTTTACCACGCCCGGCTGATTATTTGTTTTTGTATTTGCTTGGCTTTTATATGCTTTTGCTTTCGCTGAAAATTAATTACAAACTCGCTGCTGCAGGAGCTTTGGCCTTTGGTTTCTCTACCTATTTAATCATCATTCTGGGTGTGGGCCACAATGCAAAAGCCCATGCCATTGCTTATATGCCAATGGTCTTGGCAGGGATTTTTCTGGTGTTTAGAAAAAAATACCTGCTCGGTTTTTTTCTGACATGTATTGCCATTGCTCTTGAAATTACAGCCAATCACTTTCAAATGACTTATTACCTCTTGCTGCTTATACTTGTAATTGGAATGGTTTACCTGATTGATGCCGTAAAAAAGAAAACCTTACCCGAATACTTTAAAGCAGTGGGTATTATGACGGCAGGAGTAGTGATAGCAATTGGTTTAAATGCCACCAATATACTCGCCACCCAAGAGTATGCCAAAGAATCCACAAGAGGTGCAACAGCATTGACCATCAATCCTGACGGTAGCCCTAAAGAAAATGTCAGCGGACTTTCTAAAGAGTATATTACTGAGTATTCCTATGGAATTTTTGAATCATTCAACTTATTTATTTCCCGCTTTAAGGGAGGAGGAAATGTAGAAAATGTAGGCACAAATTCTGCAACTTATGAATACATGATGAAAAGAGGCTTAAACCCTTCACAGGCAGCAGAATTTGTTACGGCAGTACCCACTTATTGGGGGCAACAACCCATAGTTGCAGCACCGGCATACATTGGTGCGGTGGTGTTTTTTCTGGCATTTTTAGGTGTCTTTCTTTTGCGCGGAAAGCACAGGCAGTGGTTGATTGCCGGCTCTATTTTGGCTTTGATGCTTTCATGGGGAAAAAACTTCAGCTTTTTAACTGATTTGTTTATTGACTATTTCCCATTGTATAACAAATTCAGGGCGGTTTCCTCCATACAGGTTATTATAGAATTGTGTTTGCCTGTTTTGGCCATTTTTGGGGTACATAAAATGGTTTCTTCCAAAGTTTCTGAAGAAGAAAAAATGAATGCTCTTAAATATTCAGCAGGAATATTAGGCAGTCTCTGCTTGATATTTTTGTTTTTCAAAAACAGTTTTTTCGATTTTGTGGGGGCCAACGACGGACTTTACATTCAAGCTTATGGTCACGAATTTATGGATGCCATCAAAGAAGACCGAAAATCCCTGTTTTTAAAAGACACCCTGCGAAGCTTAGGCTTTGTAGTTGTTACAGCAGGACTGATGTGGATGTTCTTGAAAGACAAACTGAAACTGAATACACTTTACGTTTTGATTGGATTTTTATTCCTTTTGGATTTGGTTCCCGTTAATAAACGCTATGTAAACAGCGATAATTTTGTAGCAGCCAGACAGGTTTTAAGTCCGTTTTCTGAGTATCCTGCCGACAAGGAAATATTAAAAGACGATGGGCATTACAGGGTTTATGATTTAACAACCAATCCATTTGCAAATGCAAGGGCAAGCTTTTTTCACAATTCGCTTGGTGGCTATCACGCTGCCAAGCCCGGTAGAATGCAAGAGCTTTATGACTTTTATTTTGAAAAAGGGAAGCTGGAAGTGTTTAATATGTTTAACGTAAAGTATTTCCTTGAACAAGA
>NZ_JCBCCK010000458.1:0-8608 GCF_059864935.1 Planktosalinus sp. | reverse complement strand
AAACCCGGTTGTTTCAATAGATTTTGTTGGTGGAGATACCAACAACGATGGAAACTTAGACACTGATGAAGTTTGGATTTATACAGCAACTTATACAATTACCCAAACCGATTTGGATTTAGGTGAGGTAATCAATCAAGCATTTGTATATGGGCTTGTATTTGATTCAATCAGTGTGAGTGATGTTTCTGGAACTACTATCGATAATGATAACCCTACTATTATTGACTTGTGTCAGGAAATGGGAATAGCTTTAGAAAAAATTGGAGTATTTGATGATAACAATGGAGATGGAGCTGCTCAGGTTGGAGAGACAATCACCTATAGTTTTATTGTTTACAATACCGGTTCAGTAACCTTATATAATATAACCATTGATGATCCGCTAGTACCGGTTCAGGGAGAGCCAATTGCAATGCTTGCTCCGGGTGAAAGTGACAGCACAACTTTTACGGCTGTTTATGTAATCACACAAGAAGATATGGATGCCGGTGAAGTGGTCAATCAGGCTACAGTTTTTGCAGAAGATATAAATGGAAATACGATAGAAGATTTATCTGATGATCCAAACGACCCCACAAATATTGATATTAACGGAAACGGTAATCCTGATGATCCAACTGTAGTTGTTTTACCACAGGTGGGAGCAGCATGTATATTTCTAATTAACAATTATGTTACTCCAAACAATGATGGCAGAAATGACTCCTTCATTATAGATTGTATTGAAGATTTCCCAAACAATAATGTTCAAATATTTAACAGATGGGGTGTTCTTGTATTTGAAACAGATGGATATCGCAATGACACAAATGACTTTAGAGGAGTTTCTGAAGGTCGCGTTACTGTTAAGCAAGGTGATTTACTTCCAACAGGAACCTATTTTTATATAGTTAGATTCTTTGGTGAAGAAACCCCACCACAGAGTTCATATTCAGGATATTTATACTTAAACAGATAAAATAAAAAAGAAACCATTGGGGTGTTGCAAAACACCCCAGTGAAACTCATTTAAAAAATACAACAATGAAAAAAAGTTATGTAATCTTAATTTCTCTAACACTTTTGCTGGTTAGCTTAATTAGTAATGCCCAACAGGATCCTCAGTACACTCAGTATATGTATAACACTCAAGTGGTCAATCCGGGTTATGCGGGATCTATGGAAGCATTAAGTTTAGGTCTGTTATACCGCTCTCAATGGGTGGGTCTTGACGGGGCTCCAAAAACCTTTACTTTTACTGGTCACACGCCTGTTGGATATAGTAATGTTGGTTTAGGGCTTTCATTGGTTAGAGACGAAATCGGCCCATCGGAGGAAACATATGCCAATATTGATTTTTCATATACACTTCAAACTTCAGAAACAGGAAAGTTAGCATTTGGTCTTAAAACCGGTGCCAGCTTCTTAAATATTGATTTCTCACAATTAACAATTGCTGACCCTAACGATATTCCTGAGAACAACGTAGACAGTAAGGTGAATTTTCAATTGGGAGCCGGTTTGTATTATTACACAGACAAGTTTTATGCAGGTTTATCAGTTCCGAACTTTATAGAGTCAAAACATTTTGATGTAGCAAGCATTGAGAATTCAGAGGTAAATTCAATTGGCATAGAACGCTTGCATTATTTTTTCATTACCGGATATGTATTTGATATTTCAGAGAATGTAAAATTCAAACCAGCAGTGTTAACCAAACTTGTTACAGGTTCACCACTTCAAATAGATGGATCTGCCAACTTCTTGTTTTATGAGCGATTTACACTGGGAGCTGCATATCGTTGGAGCGCAGCCTGGAGTGCAATGGTTGGTTTTCAAATCACTGATTCACTCATGCTTGGTTTTGCTTATGACAAAGAAACAACTGACCTTGGAAGGTTCAACGACGGTTCGTATGAATTTTACCTCAGATTTGATATATTTAAAAATAACGATAGAATTCATACCCCAAGATTCTTTTAACCAAATAACAGTAGTATAGTGATGAAAACAATATATAAAATAAGTTTATTCATAGTAGTAATATTAAGTTCTAATATTATTGAAGCACAAAGAGCACAATTGAAAAAAGCCGAAAAAGCTTATGATCAGTTCGCTTACATTGATGCTCAGGAAATCTATTTAAAAGTTGTGGAGGACGGATATACTTCTGCAGAAATTTTTAAGAAGCTTGGCAACACCTACTATTTTAACAGCGACTATAAAAATGCTGCAAATTGGTATGACAGGCTCATCATTGAGTTTCCAGAAGAAACGGAACCTGAATATTATTTCAGAGCTGCTCAAGCCCTAAAAAGTACTGAAAATTATGAAAAATCAGATCGCTACATGGATGAGTTTGCAGCCCGTGGCGGTGAAAACAGAATTGTTCAAAATTATAAAAGCAATCCCGATTATTTAGATTTTATTACGTCTAAAGAATCAAGGTTTGTTATTGAAAAAGCTGAAATAAACAGTGAGTATTCAGACTTTGGGCCGTCATTTTACACCGGAAAAATTGTTTTTGCATCAGCATCAGGGCTTGGTGTTGAAGGAAGGGTAAAAACTCACGACTGGAGCAATCAGCCCTTCTTTAACCTGTATGTTGCAAATATGAGTGAAGACGGAAAACTTTCCGGTGCCACACAACTTTCAGGAGATATCAATACTAAAGTACATGAATCGTCAGCAGTTTTTTCAAAAGACGGAAAAACCATGTACTTTACCAGAAACAATTTTATAGATGGTAAAAAGGGTAGGGACAGAGACAGGAACATCCGTTTGAAAATTTATAAAGCCACTAAAGACGGTAATGACAATTGGACCAATATAGTTGAACTTCCTTTTAATAGTGACAGCTATTCGGTAGCACACCCTGCGCTTAGCATAGATGAAAAAAAGTTGTATTTCTCATCCAATATGCCGGGAACAATGGGTCAGTCTGATTTGTGGTATGTTGATATTTTAGAGGAAGATCAGTATGGAGATCCGGTTAATTTAGGAGGCGACCTAAACACCGAAGCCCGTGAATCCTTCCCGTTTATAAGCAGCGACAATGTTTTGTATTTTTCTACAGACGGCCGTGCAGGCTTGGGTGGATTGGATGTGTTTTATACACCTTTAGATGAGGACGGTATGCCTACAGAAATTAATATCATGGCAGAACCCGTAAACAGTAATATGGATGATTTTGGGTTTATCATAGATAACGAAACCAAAATTGGATTTATCTCTTCAAACAGGGGAGGCGATGCCGGAAGTATTGATGATGATATCTACAGAATACGTGAAGTTTGTGAAATAATATTGACAGGAGAAGTTACTGATGAAGAAACCGGTGAACTTTTGCCTGGTGCTCAGGTGGTATTGCTTGATAAGGACAATACTGTTTTAAATTCTGTTACCGTTGGTGCTGATGCTGTTTATAGCTTTACAGTTGATTGTGATACGAGATACTCAGTAAGAGGTTCAATGGATGATTTTGAATCAGTTGAAAAAGTAGTCAATACACCTGAAGAATCAGCAACGGTTGATTTACCACTTGAACTTAAGCGTATAGGCTGCCATCCAAATGACTTGGGTTGCCGACTTACATTACAACCCATCTACTTTGATTTTGACAAACACAATATCAGGCCTGATGCTGCAATAGAGCTGGCTAAGATCCTTGCCGCAATGCGGGAATATCCGGAGTTAATTATTCATATTGAATCACACACCGATAGCAGAGGAAGTCATGAATACAACGAGCTGCTTTCAGAAAGAAGGGCTCAGTCAACATTAAATTGGTTGATTAATCAGGGCATTAGCAAAGAAAGATTAAGCGCTAAAGGTTATGGTGAAACACGTCTTATAAACGAGTGTAGTGATGGAGTGTCTTGTAGTGAAGAAGCACACCAGCTAAACAGAAGATCAATGTTTATTATTCAAAATAAGTTTTAAGTTAAGTTGATTATTTTTTGGAAAACACCCCGGTAACTACTGGGGGTTTTTTTTTAGTTTATTAGGTCTAAACAAGAGATTCTCACAAAAATTAGAATTGTTAACTCATTAAAAATACGTATATGTACGTATATGGGAAATTTTATTTCCTACAAAAAATCTTCTCAAAAACAATAAATTTCTGTATTTCGTCGAGTAATTTATTAGTTCATCTAATAGTTTTGTGTTACTAAAACTTTAACTTTTTTTACTGCGTATCTTTGATATCCTAAAAAGCGTGTAGTTGAAACTACTACAAGTTGGTTTTGTTTAAATATTACAAATTTCAAAACTCACTTTTTAGGCTAGTTAAATTATTAAATATCTATTGAACGTTGTAAAATAGAGTAAAATTCCTACAAAAAAATACATAATATCGAAAATATTTACCAATAAACGCATAAATATAATATTACATATACATTTACAGTCGCAAATCTGTAGCATAAGAACTAAATAGAAATTGCGATTACTATTTAAAGAACTCAAACTTGATATTAAAACATAACGATAAGCATAATTCTACTTTTATTAATCAGTTTAAGAAAGCACTGCTGTTTGCGGGGGTGTTTTCATTGTTCTTCTTTGGGAATGTTCTAGGTCAAACTGTTACTCCAATTCCAGTAACAAGTCCTGAGGGTGGTTTCTCAATTGACGGAAATCTTAGGGCCAACACACCCACACAAGATATTGGCGATTGGTTCCAAAATGGACCTATACCCGGAGGGTTTGTATTGGATGTCGTAAATGGTGAACCAGCAGCAGTTAACCCCTTTACTACTTCTGTATCAAGAGATGCTTTTAATTCAAGTCTCGATGACCAGTTTTCCGGCGGACAAAAATTTGATGATAGTCCAAATACCTGGACCTGGACTTCGGGTACTGTACAAGGAAAAAACGATATACATAATGCCTTTTTTCATATAGGTCAGGAACCTGACTCGAATGGTAACCCTGGCGATCAATGGATTTTTCTTGCAGCGGACCGGCGCACTACAAATGGTACTTCCTATATTGACTTTGAATTAAATCAATTTCCAATTGTTAAAAATGCCGACGGAACTTTTACTAGTGAAGCAGCGCCAGGAGCAGGTGGCCGAACAATTAATGATATTCTTTTATCTGTAGAGTACACAAATGGGGGGAGTCAGGCAATTGTAAAATTTTATCAATGGAGTCTTATCCCTGGCGGCCATGGATGGGTAGAGAACATTAATGCAGATCAATACGGAAGGACTAACGAGATCCTGCTTACTATTCCTTATTCAGCATTTGGAGTGAACTCATACAGTCCATATCAATTTGTTGAAGCAGCAATAAATATTACAGATGTTTTTAATATTGCAGTGGGAAGCATTTGTGAGGGAATTATAGTTCAATCCTTGCTAATTAAAACGAAGACTTCGGCTTCAGCTACTGCCAATATAACTGATTTTGTAGGCCCTGTTCCGGTAAGTATAGGAATTGGAGAAGCTGAGATAGCATATGACAACGCTTGTCAAAATACAGGTACAATCCAGGTACAGTTAACTGGTGTTGAAGGTGGAACTTTTTCAGCTCCTTCAGGTTTGGTAATTGATGAACTTACCGGAGAAATAAATACCATAAACAGCACGACTGGAACCTATACTGTCACCTATACCTATGGGCCGGCTGAATGTAATAAAACAACCACCACTACAGTTACAATTTTTCCAAACCCCGCCGCACCGTTAAGCAGTGGCGACATCACCGAATGTGAGATGGACCCTATCCAGACCCTGGATGCCAATGCAGCCATCACGGTAGCCCCCGGCACGACCATCGTATGGTACGATGCAGCCACGGGCGGCAATGTGGTAACAAGCCCGACCTTGAACACGGTAGGTGTAGTGACCTATTATGCAGAAGCAGTAAGCGGGGATGACTGTTCAAGTCTGAGCAGGACTTCGGTTACTTTAACCATAAATGCTTGTTCTATAGCTTTAGTAAAAGAAGCTCAATTAAATAATAGTGGTGACTGTACTTCTGTTGGAGACACAATTACTTATACATTTAGTGTTTACAACACAGGGGATGTTCCAATTTCAAATGTTTCAATTTCTGATCCTTTGTTTGAAGCACCAAATCCGGTTGTAGCTATTACATATGTTTCAGGAGATACAAACAATGATGGATTATTAGATCCAAATGAAATTTGGTTCTATACAGTGACATATACGGTAACTCAAAACGATATTAATGCAGGTGAAGTAATTAACCAAGCTACTGTTAATGGATTAGTTTTTGGAAATGTACTTGTTTCAGATTTATCCGGACTTTCAATAAATGATGATATAGAAACAGTAATCGAATTGTGCCAGGATGCCCAGATCGCCATCGTTAAGGAAGGCATCATCGACAGTGGTGACTGTACAGCAGTGGGCGATATAATCACCTACACCTTTACGGTAACCAATGAAGGCAACGTGACCCTGAACAATGTAGTTGTTACAGATCCGCTACCCGGGTTAAGTGCCATCACCTTTGTAAGTGGTGACACCAACAACGACGGCAACCTTGATATTGATGAGATATGGGTATATACTGCGACTTACGCAGTGACCCAGGCCGACATCGATGCGGGCGAAGTAGAAAACCAGGCGACAGTAATGGCCGTGGACACCAATGGTGACCCGGTAAGCGACCTGTCCGGAACGACCATAGCTAGTGATTTCCCAACGGTAATCGAGTTGTGTCAGAATCCCAAAATAGCCATCGTTAAGGAAGGCATCATCGACAGCGGTGACTGTACAGCAGTGGGCGATATAATCACCTACACCTTTACGGTAACCAATGAAGGCAACGTGACCTTGAGCAATGTAGTTGTGACCGATCCGTTACCCGGGTTAAGTGCGATCACCTTTGTAAGTGGTGACACCAACAACGACGGCAACCTGGATGTAGATGAGATATGGGTATACACCGCGACTTACGCCGTGACCCAGTCCGACATCGATGCGGGCGAAGTAGAAAACCAGGCGACAGTAATGGCCGAGGACACCAATGGTGATCCTGTAAGCGACCAATCCGGAACAGCGATAAGCAATGACGACCCAACGGTAATCGAGTTGTGTCAGGATGCGCAGATTGCTTTAGTTAAAACCGGAACCTTTATTGGTGATGGTGACTGTGCTGAAGTAGGCGATGAGATTAACTATACTTTTACTGTAACCAATCAAGGAAATGTGGTGTTAAGCAATATTGTAGTTACTGACCCAATGTTTGAGGTGCCTAACCCGGTTGTTTCCATTGACTTTGTTGGAGGTGATGATAATGGAGACGGATTACTTGATTTAGACGAAGTTTGGGTGTTTACAGCAAATTATGTAATAACTCAAGATGACATCGATGCTGGTGAGGTAATTAATCAGGCGCTTGTTGAAGCTTTTGATCCGGATGGTGTATTGGTTGATGATTTATCAGGCACAGCCATAGGCAATGATAATCCAACCATTGTTGACTTGTGTCAGCAGATGGGTATAGCTTTAGAGAAAACAGGGGTATTTGATGACAATAATGGTGACGGTTCAGCTCAAGTTGGAGAAACAGTTACCTATGCGTTTACTGTTTACAATACAGGATCTGTAACATTATACAACATCACTATAGATGACCCACTGGTTCCTGTACAGGGTGGACCAATAGCAAGTTTAGCTCCGGGTGAGTCAGACAGTACAACATTTACTGCTGTGTATGTGATCACACAAGATGATCTTGATGCCGGTGAGGTAGTTAACCAAGCTACAGTTTTTGCAGAGGATATCAATGGAAATACAATTGAAGATTTATCTGACGATCCAAATGATCCAACCAATATCGATATCAATGGTAATGGTAACCCTGACGACCCAACTGTAGTAGTCTTACCTCAGGTCTTACCTGCTTTATTTGAGATATTCAATGGTATTACTCCAAACAATGACGGATTGAATGATCATTTCAGAATTGACGGTATTGAGAATTATCCAGACAACAATGTTCAGATTTTCAACCGTTGGGGAGTACTTGTATTCGAAAGAGACAGATACAATAACGCTGAAAATGCCTTTAGAGGAGTTTCTGAAGGAAGAGTAACAGTTAAGAAAGGTGATTTATTGCCAACAGGAACTTATTACTATATTATTAGGTTCTTTGGAGATGAAAATCCCGGTCAGAATAATTATTCAGGTTACTTATACTTAAACAGATAATTAATTTCCTGCGGTAAAAACTTTTGCCGCAGGAAAATCATTTAAAAATAAAACAATGAAAAAAAGGTATATAATAATAATCGCTTCGATTTTATTTGGTTCAGTGTTTACAAGTTCAGCACAACAGGATCCACAGTATACGCAATATATGTATAACACACAGGTTGTGAATCCGGCTTATGCAGGCTCAAGAGAAGCCATCAGTATTGGCGGTTTATACCGAAGTCAATGGGTGGGTCTTGACGGAGCACCAAAGTCTGCTACTTTAACAGTCCATTCACCAATTGGATTTAGTAATGTTGGTTTAGGATTGTCAATAGTTAGAGACGAAATTGGTCCTTCTGAAGAAACGTATGCAAATATTGATTTTTCATATACCATTGTGGGGGTTGACAATAGTGAGGAATTAATTTTTCAGATTTATCAGCTGGGTC
>NZ_JCBCCK010000255.1:0-2589 GCF_059864935.1 Planktosalinus sp. | reverse complement strand
TATCACAATGAAAAATTATTTACCATTTCTTCTATTCTTTTTTAGCCTTACTTATGTTTCAGCACAATGCCCTTTTAACAGCACCATCACCTCTACACCCGATTTGAGCACGAATAATGTGGTTTGTTCAGACCAGATAATCGATTTTACAGCTCCTGCCGGTTATGACACCTACCAGTGGAAATACAAATTTTCCGCTTCAGGTACTCCCACAGATTTTGCGGGTGCAACAAGCAACACATTAAGCATCTTAGCAGGTGATCTTGGTTTTGCTTATGTTTTCGTAACCATTACTGACAACAGTTGTACTGAAGACTCCAATGACATTATGTTTGATACCTGGGTATTCGGATCACCGGCCATCGAGCATGACCCAAACACAACGCTGTGCTATGGTGAAACATCAATCATTTCAAGTGCGTTTCCCGGACCAAGCACTTACAGGTGGCTGAAAGACGGGGTGGTTGTTTATCAAGGTCCCCAGGATTATTATGAAGTTTCTGAATCCGGGGCTTATTTGCTTCACGTTTCCTATTCACAATGTCCCAATACCTGGTTGTCAAGCGGTGTGCCGGTTGTATTTGATGTAGTAGGCGAGGAGGTCGGGATTGAAGAAATCAATGACGTACTCTTTACCACTCAAAACGGATTCAATTACAACTGGTATTTGGATGGTAATCACATCTCCGGCGCAGACACTTATTTTTATACCCCGGTTGCCACAGGAGATTATACCGTTCAGGTGGCTTTTAGTGCTTCGCCAACTTGTTTGATAACTTCAGATCCTTATTTCTATGAATTCTTGAGTATAAATGAGAATGCACTGTTTGAGGACATCTATTTCCTGAATACCATTGCCGTAAACAATCAATTTGTACTTAAAAACACAAGAAATAAAGCATTAAAAATCAATTTATTTGACACTTCAGGAAAGTTGTTGTATTCCAATTCGAGTGCAGGGCAAACCATTTCAATTTCTTCAGCAAACCTGAAAAACGGTATTTACTTTTGCAGGATAGAATCAGAAGGAAAAACCAAAACAATTTCGCTAATTAATTAACCAATCATTTTTTTTGTTAAATTGCCTGTTACAAATCGTAACAGGCTTTTTTTTATGCCAAACTGGTTGTACATAACATTTTTTATCCTCGCCGTTTATGTAGTTGTAAGCCTACTGCTGTATTACTTTCAGGACTACTTTTTATTTAAACCTGAAAAGCTTCCAAAGGGATTCCGATTTTCTTACGAAAACCAAAACGTAAAAGAATACAATCTGGACACACCTGATGGAGCCACTATAAACGGGCTTCATTTTATGGTTGATCAACCCAAGGGAGTGGTGCTTTACCTCAAAGGAAATTCCAAAAGCATTAAAGGCTGGGGCAAGTTTGCGGTTGATTTTACACGGCATCATTTTGATGTCATTATGCTCGACTACCGCGGCTTTGGGAAAAGTACCGGAAGACGCACCCAAAAAGCCATTCAAAAAGATTTGCAACTGGTGTATGATAAAATCAAGGAAAAAGTTCCTGAAAGATACATCCTGCTTTACGGCAGGTCGCTGGGTTCGGGTTTTGCCACCAAACTGGCTTCTCAAAACAATCCCAGAATGCTTATACTCGATGCGCCTTATTACAGCTTGACTAAAGTAACCGCCCGCTATATGCCTTTTATGCCTCTTTCACTGCTGATGAAATATCCGTTACCCACTTACAAATGGATAAAATATGTAAACTGCCCCATACACATCCTGCACGGCACCAAAGACAAGTTGATTCCCTTTTCAAGCAGTATCAAGCTGTCACAACTCAATCCCAAAAACACAAGGTTGTATGCAGTGATTGGTGGCGGTCACAAAAACCTGAACACTTTTGAGTCTTACCACAAAATGCTTTCAGAAATTATACATTCGGTCAAGGTGAAAATTGATTTGGAGGGAAGCAGTTTTAATGTGGTTCACGGAAAAAAGAAAATTTCAAACAATGGCTAAACGGGTTATCTTTGCTGTACTAATTTTTTATGTGATGCTTACAGCACTATTGGCTTTTTTTCAGGAACAATTTATTTTTTTTCCCACACAACTTCCACAGGAATATGCCTATACATTTGATACCCCTTTTGACGAGATATTCCTCGAAAGCCCTGACGGGGCAAGTTTGAACGCCCTTCATTTTAAAGCTGAAAATCCCAAAGGCATCATTTTGTATTTCCACGGCAATGCCGGTGATTTGTCACGCTGGGGCGAAATCACTTCAGGGTTTACAAAATTCAATTACGATTTGCTGGTGATGGACTACCGCACTTACGGAAAAAGCACCGGAAAGCTCAGCGAAGAAAACCTGTATACCGATGCACAATTGTTTTATGATTTTGTAAAAGACCGGTTTCCCGAAAACGAAATCATACTTTACGGAAGGTCTTTGGGAAGTGCTTTTGCCACAAGGCTTGCCGCTGAAAACAACCCCAAAATGCTCGTCCTGGAGTCGCCCTTTTACAATTTAAAATCGCTGGCCAAAAGCAGGTTTCCCATAGTGCCCGTGGGTTTACTCATCCGCTACCACTTTGAAAACGACAAGCACATCAAAGCAG
>NZ_JCBCCK010000455.1:0-6731 GCF_059864935.1 Planktosalinus sp. | reverse complement strand
ATTATACAAACTAATTGCTATTTTTGCGGGAGCCTTATATTTTTGAGGTTTTTGCACAATATCGCTATTCCACTTTAGTTAAAGTAACAGTTTATGATGGCACTTATTTTCAGGGAAATCAATTCTTTTTTCGGGTCGCTGATCGGTTATCTGGTGATTGCTGTTTTTCTATTGATAAACGGCTTGTTCCTTTGGCTTTTTGACGGTCCGTTCAACATCCTTAATGCCGGTTTTGCCGAGCTTTCCTCCTTTTTTCAGTTGGCGCCCTGGGTGATGATTTTTTTGATTCCGGCGGTGACGATGCGGAGTTTCAGTGATGAAAAACGAATGGGTACCCTGGAGCTACTGCTCACCAAGCCTATTTCCATCAATCAAATCGTTTTTGGGAAATATATGGGTGCGGTGATTTTGATTTTATTAGCTTTAATTCCCACGTTGTTGTATGTGGTTACTATTTCTGAACTGGGCAATCCGCCCGGAAACTGGGACACGGGCAGCACTATTGGTTCATACATCGGCTTGTTTTTTCTGATAATTGCATATACTTCCATTGGTATTTTTGCCTCATCACTTTCTGAAAACCAGATTGTGGCTTTTATCGTGGCTGTATTCCTCTGCTTTTTTATGTTTTACGGCTTTGAAGGACTGGCCAGTTACAACCTGTTTGGTTCTTATGATTTCTTTGTTTCCAAATTGGGTATGCAGGCACACTTTCAAAGTGTATCACGTGGAGTTCTGGATACACGAGACATTGTTTACTTCGTGAGCATCGCTGTTTTCTTTTTAAGTTTAACCGTATTCAAACTTCAGAAAGACAATGGGTAAACAAAACAACATCTACAAACAAATCATTCTCCTATTGGTTGTCGTTTTAGGTTTAAACTTTTTAAGCGGACTGGTCTATCAACGCTTTGATCTTACCCACGACAAGCGATACACCCTCTCTGAAGCAGCCATACAAACCCTGGAACCTGCCGAATCTGTGGTTTTTGTTGAAGTGTTGCTGGAAGGAAGTTTCCCGGCGGAATTCAGGCGTTTACAAAGTGAAACGCGACAGGTTTTAGAGGAATTTGCTTCGAATAATTCCAATGTAAAGTTTGATTTCATTGATGGTTCACAATACATTGAAAGCCTCGAAGACAACTTAAGCACTTTACAAAACAATTTTAACTCAAAAAGAGTACAGTTTGAGAAAAAGGAGATATCTGAAGAAGACTGGGCCAGAGAAGTAAATTACTATAATTATTTTGGTAGAATGCTTACTGAATTAATTGAGTCATTGATGCCCTCTCAAATAAATGTTCAAGATGGTGGACGGTTTACTCAGGAACTGATTTATCCATGGGCAATCATTAGCTATGAAGACCGAAGTGTTCAAGTGGTCCCTCTGCTAAAAAATCAATTGGGAACGACTTCTGAGGAGCGCATAACAAATTCAATTCAAAACCTCGAGTATGCATTTGCAGACGGTTTTAATAAAATCATCACGCCCAAATCAAAAAGAATAGCCGTTTTAAGCGGCAACGGTCAATTGCCTGACCGTTATATAGCCGATTTTATTTCCACACTTAGGGATTATTATTTTACGGCTAAATTCACGTTGGATTCAGTGGCTGTGAGTCCGCAGAAAACTTTAGAGCAAATCAAAGACTATGACCTGTTGATTTCTGCCCAACCTCGTGAAACCTTTACCGATGAAGAAAAATATGTGCTGGACCAATACACCATGAACGGTGGCAAAAGCCTTTGGCTGGTGGACAAGGTGAACGTGGAAATGGACAGTTTGTTCAATCTGGGCTATACATTTGCTTTTGGCAACAATTTAAACCTCACCGATTTTTTCTTTCGCTATGGCGTAAGGATCAACCCCGTGCTGGTGAATGACCTCTACTCTGCCCCAATTGTTCTGGCTACCGGCACTGAAGCCGATAGTCAGTTTGAACGTTATCCCTGGTTCTACAGCCCGCTCACAAGCAGTGCCAATCCACATCCGATAGTCAACAATATTGAAGCTGTGAAGTTTGATTTTGCAAGTGCCATTGATACTTTGGAAAACGACATCAAAAAAACCATTCTTCTGAGTAGTTCGCCCATTAGCCGTGTGGTGGGTATGCCCACAAGAATCAGTCTGGACCAGGAAATTATGTTTAATCTGGAAGTCTATAACAACGGACCGGATATGCAGCAGTTTTCAGCCGGGGAAGTACCCCTGGCGGTGTTGCTTGAAGGCAATTTCACTTCGGTGTACAGAAACAGGGTGAAACCGTTTCCTAACCCCAATCATATAGATGAAGGAGTGAAAACCAAAATGGTGGTGATCAGCGATGGCAATGTGATTAAAAACCAGATGGATGGCAACCGGCCTCTGGAGCTGGGCTTTGACAAATGGACCAACACACGCTATGGCAATAAGGAGTTTTTGCTGAATACCGTCAATTACCTGCTGGACGAAACCGGACTTATAAACATCAGAAGCAAGGAAATCGTTATTCCATTTCTTGACCAGCAAAAAGTAATCCAGGAAAGAACCTATTGGCAAACCCTGAATTTAGTGTTTCCGCTGGTATTACTGTTGATTTTTGGATTGCTATTTTCATTTTACCGAAAGAAAAAACACACCTGATATTTGTTAATAAAAATGTTTCACGTTTCAGGTATATTGCAATATATTTGTAGTTAACAGAATTCTATTCATCGTTAAATAACACACATAAGAGAATGAAATTTATTGTATCAAGTTCCTACCTGCTAAAACAACTTCAGGTTTTAGGCGGAATCTTAAACACCAACAATGCGTTGCCCATACTTGATAATTTCCTGTTTGAGTTTGACAACAATTCGCTGCACGTTACTGCTTCGGATTTGCAAACATCCATAACCGGTAAGCTGGAAGTGGAATGTGACAGTACCGGAAGCATTGCAGTACCGGCAAGATTGCTCCTTGACATTCTAAAGTCTTTTCCTGAGCAGCCCCTGACTTTTGTTGTTGAAGAAAACAACAGTTTGGAAATCAGCTCAAGCCACGGAAAATATGCTTTGGCTTATGAAAAAGGGGAAGAGTTCCCCAAGGCCATCGAAATTACCAACCCAAAAAGCACGGTGATCCAGGCAGACATACTGGCTACTGCCATCAGCAATACCCTTTTTGCCAGTGGTAATGATGATTTACGCCCGGTGATGAGTGGTGTGTTCTTTCAGTTTTCTACCGAAAGCCTGACTTTTGTCGCTACTGACGCTCATAAACTTGTAAAATATACCCGTGAAGATTTAAAGGCATCAGATACTGCAGAGTTTATCATGCCCAAAAAACCACTCACTTTGATGAAGTCTATTTTTGCCGGAAGTGAAGATGATGTTTTGGTGGAATACAACGAATCAAACGCCAAGTTTGTTTATGACAATTTCGAGCTGGTGTGCAGGTTGATTGAGGGTAAGTATCCCAATTATGAAGCGGTTATACCGAAAGAAAATCCCAACCAACTTACCATTGACAGGATGCAGTTTTTAAATTCTGTAAAGCGTGTGTCTATTTTTTCAAATAAATCAACGCATCAGATACGTTTGAAAATTGCCGGTGCAGAGCTGAATATCTCGGCAGAAGACCTGGATTATTCAAATAAAGCTGAGGAACGTTTGACCTGTACTTACAGTGGAGATGATATGCAAATAGGGTTTAATTCGCGTTTTTTAACTGAAATGTTAACCAACTTAACCAGCGATGAAGTAGCTTTGGAAATGTCACTGCCCAACCGTGCGGGAATTTTAACCCCTGTTGACGGACTTGACGAGGGTGAACAAGTCATTATGCTAGTGATGCCCGTTATGTTGAACGATTAAGGTTTTATGCCTTTTGAAGATATTACTAACTGAAAATGTTTTAACCAAACTGTTAGTATTTTTTAACCTCACATTTCTTAAAACCGCAGAGTACCTCTGTGGTTTTTTTATGATAAAAACCGGATGGTAAGTGGATAAGGCCTGAAAATTCCATTTGATGCATTGATGCCATTGACTATAGGCATCACAAAAGACAAAATCCCGATGATAATTAAACCGATGATTCCCAGTCCAAAGGCAAATATTAAAGGTATGCAGATGATGGCCAATAAAATCATGGTCAACTGAAAATTAATGATTTCCTTGCCGTGCTCATTCAGGTCTGCAACTTTATCACGGTTTACTGCCCAAATAATCAAGGGTACCAGTAAGCCTCCAAAGCCGGTGATATGAGTTAACAATTGAGAAAGATGTGTGATGAGCAACAGCTGATTGTCTGTTCTCATGGCATAATGCGGATTGTTTTGATTGTAATGATCCATAACATTTTGATTTTTTGATTGATGATCTACCTATTGGTATCCAAAAAATCGGAAATGTTACACTGCTTCTTTTGAGATTAATAGATCTGCTACCGTATCTTTTAGAATAGGCTTTACGATATAACCGGAGATTTCAGTGTAGCTTTTGGCCTTATCAATATCTTGTTTTGCAATCGATGAACTGGCAATGTAGATGGTAATGAGCTTTTTAAAGTGATTTTTATATGCAACAAATTTTTCCATAAACTCCCAGCCGTCCATAACCGGCATATTGATATCGAGTAGAATCAGGTCAGGAAGTAAATCAGGTGAATCTTTATATTTTGACAAAGCAAGAAATGCTTCCTCTCCATTGGAATAGGATTGAACATCCACATTATTTCCAATAGTTCTTACTGACTTCTTAAGCAACAACTTGTACAAGTCATCATCGTCTATAATACAAAGCTTTTTAACTGTCATTTTTTCAATTAAGTTAGTTTGACTTATGGTATCAATAAAATCTTTTGGATAACTTAATTAAAAAAAGAATTTATTTAAAATAAAGCCTGAAAGTTGTCCTTTTATTAATTTCACTTTCAACATCAATCTTTCCACCAAGTGCTTCAATTTGATTTTTACTCATGAACAAACCCAGTCCTTTTGAATCTTTATTTGAATGAAAGGTCTTGTACATTCCAAAGAGTTTGTCTTTATATTTTTCAACGTTTATACCGATTCCGTTGTCGGTGATATTCAAATTTAGGTAATTTTCCTTATATCCACAATCTATCTTAATTTCAGGATTCCGGTCAGGATGTCTGTATTTTATTGAATTTAAAACCAGGTTTTGCAAAATGCTTTCCAGATAACTTACGCTAAATTTAATCTCGGCATCCTCAGGAATTTCTGATATAATGGTTGTATTGGTTTCTGAAATCTGGGTTTTTAATATCTTTAGTGTGTTATCTAAAAATGATTTTAGTTTAATTGTTTCAATCTTTAATTCTGAATTGGACTGGATGGAAACCACTTCATTGAGGTTGTACATGGTTTCGTTAAGAGCCTCGGCTACATTTTTCAAATGTAGCATCATCTCTTTTTTTTCGGTTTCATCATCGCTATCTTCTATATGGTTGATCAGGTTTTGAATATTGCTGGTGTGTGACCTGAGATTGTGTGAAACGATGTATGAAAAGTTGAGCAACCGCTTGTTTTGGCTTGTCAACAAATCGATTGAATTGTGAAGTTCAAGTGTTCTGAGCTTTCTTATCGTGATGTCTCGCATCACTACTATGTATTGATAGGGCTTGTGGCTTTCATCAAAAAAGGGGACCACTGTAGCACTTACCCAAAAATGACTGTTGTCTTTTGCTTTAAATTTCATTTCCCCTTTCCAGATTTTACCACTTGAAATGTCGTTCCAAACTTTTAAATAAAAAAAATCAGGGTGTTCGTTTGATTGAAAAATTTTAAAATTTTTCCCAATTAATTCATCTTTCGGATATTTTGAAGCAGTTAATAGCTCTTGGTTTGCATAAGCAATCTTACCTTTCAGGTCTATAATCCCAACAATTGAACTTTCATCCAGGGCTATTTTATAATCGGTGAGATTTTTGAGGGTTTTTTCAAGTTTTAGTTTGTTTTTAACTGTTTCGGTAATGTCCCTGAAGTTGGTCATGTATCCCTCAATTCCGGGTAACAACCGGGCATCACTTACTATGGCTTTTGCCCAGATGTAATGGCCATTTTTGTGAATCAACCTTTCCTGAGCAATTTCAGCAAATGTAACTTCACTGTCTTTTAATTGTTCAAATTTTTGATGCCTTTGATTTAAATCATCAGGATGAATGTGGTCCAAAACATTTGTTCCAACAAATTCGTCAACTTGATACCCCAGAACCCTTTCAATTGCTGGGCTTGCATAAGTTATGATTCCGGATTTGTCATAAGTGATTACAGGGTCTTGTGAATATTCTATCAAACCTTTAAAACGCTGAGAGTCTTCCCATCTTTTCTGCTTAGCAGCTTTAATTTGACGTTTCTCACGGCTTTGCCGAAGTGCTTTGAAAACAACATTGGGTAAATCAGTTATATTTTCTTTTAACAAAAAATCTGTAGCACCTTCCTCAAGTAAGTTTAATGATGATTTGTTGCAGGAATGTGTTGTTAAAAAAATAAATGGAATATAAGGATAAAACATCCTGCAATAGTCTAGTTGTTTTTTGCCTGATTCCTCATCTAAATGAAGTTCAGATAAAATGAGTTGTGGTTTAATGGTTTTTAATAATTCTTTAAAACAATCATCATCATTTGTGATAAAATAATTAAAGTGAATTGTTTTTAGCTGCCGTAAAGAATTATCGATAGGATGCAAAACCGATTCCTCATCAAAAACAAGCACCTTAACCCCGGTTTTAGACTCTGAAGAAT
>NZ_JCBCCK010000116.1:0-9452 GCF_059864935.1 Planktosalinus sp. | reverse complement strand
TGTGATTGTGGGTAGTTATGGTCCGTTTACGCTTGGAATGATACTTGGTCTGGTTGCACTTATTTTAATGATACTCACCAACGAAAAGAACAAAAAGAAAATGGACCTGAACATCAAGGAGTTGACCATTATTAATGAACTCGCCCTGATTTTAGGAATCGGTTTGTTGACTATCGGAAACTTTTTGGGTGGTATGTGGGCCAATGAAAGTTGGGGCCGTTATTGGGGCTGGGATCCTAAAGAAACCTGGGCGCTTATCAGTATCATGATTTATGCTTTTGTGGTCCATATGAGGCTCATTCCAGGTTTGCGCAGCAGATGGTGGTACAATGTGATGGCAGTTCTTGCTTTTTCGACGATTATGATGACTTATTTTGGAGTGAATTTCTATTTGGTGGGACTACATTCTTACGCCAGTGGAGACAAGCCAATCACACCGGCCTTTGTATATTATAGTTTGGCTTTTGTTGCAATAATTTCAGCATTGGCTTACTTTAAACATAAAAAATATTACAGTAAAAATTAACGGTTTCCCACTTGCCGATTTACCCTTACCAAAAGGACTTCAACTTTAGGGTCATTTAGGGCTCTGCGGTTTCGGAAGTAGTTTTTAAACATTCTTGAGGTAAACGTTTTGTCGATTGACCAGAGGTATTTGGTGTAATTGGGAAAATATTCTGCTATAATTTTATAGTCAACAATGTTAGTGGAAATAGCTGTTGTGGGATGACTTACTAATTTTTGGTTGATTTCAATGAGTTTTTCCTGAAGTGTTTCCTCTGAAAGTGCATTTAAAAACGGCGGAAGGTAATAACTTGTTTTAAAACCTGCTTTTTCAAAATTTCCCAGAAATTCAGGACTTTGAGATTCGACAATTATTTTACTTTTATCAAGATTGTACTTTTCAGTTAGTTTGAGTAATCTTCTCAAAGAACTTTCCGAATTATTGGATTTCAGGTTTTTAAAATCCAGCCAGATGCCCCCCCTTTTATTTTTATCGTAATGGGAAAAATAAACATCAAGGGTTAAGTTTATAGATGTTGACGGAGGATGATTCACATCAAAAGTTTCAGTTTTTTCATCAAATACAAGGTCGAGTTCAATTCCTGAATAACTACTTTGAGTGAACTCGAGTTTTTCAATACTGTTCACGCGGTGTGCCCATATTTTATCTTTGTGACCCAGATAGTCAAATTTAAATGCCGCATAATGGTAAACAAGCAATATGACAATTGCCAGTAAAATAAGTATTGAAATTTTTGTTAAACTACCTATCATCAAAGTTTATTCTTGAATTTAGCATTCGGTTTCTGTAGCGGAATTGTGCATTAAAAATACTTCTTTCCGGTTGATATTGGTTGAATTTTATCTGGGTTAAGTCTGAAAAACTATGGATTAAATCGTCCAACATATATTTTCTGTCCAGATAGTTGGGTAAAGAATCCATATTTGGATAAAACTCCCTGAATTTTTCAGAAGTCCAAACTAAAAACGGAATTTCATACATTGGGTTAGTGCCATGATATTCACTGTGCCCAACAAAATCAATGTCCTGAAAGACTTCATCACCGTGGTCAGCAAAATACATAACATAGGAGTTTTCATTTCGGGTTCTTACTTTTTCAATAATCGAGCGCACAATAAAGTCATTGTAAACAATCGAATTGTCATAATGATTGATTTGTTCTGTGCTTTTTGCTGAGGGAAATTTTGTTACAGGGGTATCTGTAAAAGTCTCGAAATGTGGAGGATAAGAAAACTTGTATGCCAGATGTGTTCCGTAAAGGTGGATAAAAATCACCTTCTTCTTTTCTTCATATTCTAAAACCTTTTCAAAATAGGGAAAAAGGGCTTCATCATATTCAACTTGGCGATTTGTCAGGGCATTGGTGAAAAATTGCTCTTTTGTTGCTTTACTTATAGTTGTAACAAGTGTTTCATTAATTCCGATAGGTTGTTGGTTTGAAATCCAATAGGTCGAAAAACCTGCAGCATTGGCCAGTTGAACGATACTGCCGCATTGGATTACATCCGGGTTTTCATAATTGGACAATGAAAGTATTTTGTTTAATGAAGAAATGGTGTGGGTGTGCGGTGATATGACATCATTAAAAATGAGCAGTTCATCTTTGATTTCAGAAAGAAGGGGATTCGTATTTCGGTAATAACCATAAAGTCCCATGTTTCTTGCAGAGGTTGACTCTCCAATAATAACAACATAAATTTGCTGATCTTCCTTTGATCTTACATTTTTAATATTTTCATTTTCCGGCTCAACAAGGTTTGTTTGAAAGAGTTCTCTAGCTTCTTGATAGGAAATATAAGCATCTTTTGTCAAAAAAATTATATTGTTATGTTTCAGCTTTAAATCAATAATATAAATGGAGCCTGCTACACAGGAAAACATTAGAAAGTAAATAAAAAAACCTTTTAAATCAAAAGAGGGAAAATAATACCATTTTTTTTCTTTTTTATAAACCAAGAATAGTTGTCTCCAGGCTAGATAAAGAAATGTAAATGTTACAAAAGTCAGTAAAATTAAATATTTGTTATAGTAAGTCGA
The DNA here is from genome assembly GCF_059864935.1 of Planktosalinus sp. Taxonomy (NCBI): domain Bacteria; kingdom Pseudomonadati; phylum Bacteroidota; class Flavobacteriia; order Flavobacteriales; family Flavobacteriaceae; genus Planktosalinus; species Planktosalinus sp. The sequence goes on along the minus strand of NZ_JCBCCK010000116.1, from coordinate 6,889 downwards.
TAAAAACCCTGCAGATTCCGTGCCTGTGGTTTCAAAAATGATATAGAAGGCTGAAACTGTTAGTTTAGATTGATACAAATAATAGAACCCCGTTTTCAAAAATGCAATTACAAATAAGAAAAACGTAGAAAGAAAAAACCAATAAAGCCTGAAAATGCCTCTGGCAATTATTATGCCGATGGCGTAAACAATGCTGATAAATAGAAAAAACTCAACGATTTCCTTTAAAAAATACCTGAGTTGAGTGGTGTAAAAGTAACCTATTATACCAAAAAGTATTAGTGGGAAGTATAAAAGTAAAATAAGGAATATTAAAGATCTTTTGAATTTTGGCATAAAAAAAGGTTTCTGAGATGTAAATATATACATTTCAGAAACCCTGTAAAATACCTTAGATTATATTAATTGTAAACATAATCAGGTTGTTCATCAATCATACGATGATCTTCCTGAATTTGTTCGCTGATGTCAAGCTTTTTATACAGTTGTTTAGTGATTTTCTCCACTTCTTTTTCAGTGATATTGAGCTTTACTGCAATTCTTGCATTGTCCTTACCCTTTGAAATGTACTGAAGAATCTTGGTTTCCAGATTGCTCAAATCGTGAAGGTTGATTAAATTCTCGAGATACAAATCATCAACCATTTGAATATTATCCGGGCTTCTTAACAGCTCGATGCGTCTTAAATATAAACGCATTTCAATTTGCATCAATTCATTTTCTTCTTTAATAGCGCGCATTCTGTACATAATAGCATAAGTAAGTACCAGCATTTCAAGAATTCCGGCTGTTTTTAAATGAACTGGTGTGATACCCAGAAAAGTAATGCCAAATCCTGTCAGCACAAAAAAGTCTACCATTAAAACAAACAATAAACTGTAAGCCACTACATAAAAGCGGGCATATACTTTTTGCTTGAATAATTTTGCTCCCGCAATCAGGTAGTTTAGTAGTACGGCCCATATAAATGCATTTCCAATTGCGGCAAATAACCAATTATCAGTCAGCCAATAACTGATGAACGAAACTACTCCGGCGCTAATTAAACCAAATGTAATCCACTTAAGTTTTGGCATTAAATCATCCAGCTTTAAAAACTTGGTTGCAAAATGGGCAGCAAAGAGAGCTAGGGAAATGTGTAATAACGGTTCAAGGTAGATATTTGTGAATGTGTTGTCATAACCCATCAGCCTGAATAAACCGTCACTGTAAAAGAATGAAAGAGTGAGCATGGTTAAAACAGCACTGTAGTATAAGAATACTTTTTCATCAAATAAGAAGAAGCACATCAGGTTAATAATAATTACCATTATGGCAAAACCATAATAGGAACCTAATTTAAATAAGGTCTGTTGATTTGCCTTTGCAAATTCTTCTTCAGAAGTTATCTGAATAGGAAAATAAGCCTCCTTATCAAAATTGACAAACAAATAAAGTGGAAATTCCTCAAACTCGTCAAGTTGGTAAGAAGGGTATCTTGTGTAGGAAATTTCTTCAATTTGCTTTTTTGACGCTGAAAACAACTTTAAATCGTTTACATGCGCAGAGGGGATGTGGAGTACATTTCCGTTGTTTGAACGTCCGGAAATTTTAAACCAGTAGGCTCCGTTGTCTAAACCAAAATTATTTTTGGTAAAAGGCTTAAAATCAGCATTTTGAATGTTATCGATCTTGTGTTCAAGATGCGTGTCTTTTAAAAATTGAATCGAGTTTTGAGCATATATATTTGAACAAAACAAGATTAAAACACTAAGGTAAATAGTTCTCATAGGTTAAATTTTAATACGGTTTGGGACTACCAATATAAATAAAAAATCACTTTAACCTAAAAAAACTACATTTTATCGATAAAAAGTAAATATTTGTTTTTTTGAAAACTATATATAAATGATGGTTTTGATGATGTAAACACACTATAAATCAGCAATAAAAACCACTTAATATGCTGATAAACAATAAAATAAAAATCCAAAAGATTTTTATTGAACCTTCGGGATTAAAAAATAAGTATAATTAAATATTAACATTTATTTAACCATTTCTTCCGGTTTTACCCATTCATCGAATTCCTCGGCAGTTAGATAACCCAGATTGATGGCTTCTTCTTTTAAGGTGGTTCCGTTTTGATGTGCGGTATTTGCAATTTCAGCAGCTTTGTAATAGCCTATTTTTGGGTTTAAGGCAGTTACAAGCATTAAAGAATTGTTTAATTGTTTTTTGATTACCTCATTGTTGGCTTCAATACCTTTTGCACAATGCATATCAAAAGAATCACAGGCATCTCCAAGCAATTGAGCTGATTGAAGTATGTTTGCAGCCATAACCGGTTTAAATACATTGAGTTCATAATGTCCTTGCATTCCGCCTACAGTTATTGCCATATCATTACCAATCACCTGAGCACAAACCATAGTGAGTGCTTCACACTGAGTGGGATTGACTTTTCCGGGCATGATTGATGAGCCGGGTTCGTTGGCCGGTAAAATCAGTTCGCCAATACCACTGCGGGGTCCGCTGGCCAACATCCTGATGTCGTTGGCTATTTTATTAAGAGATACCGCCAATTGCTTCAAAGCTCCGTGAGTTTCAACAATGGCATCGTGAGCAGCAAGTGCTTCAAATTTATTGTCCGCAGATATAAATGGCAGCCCGGTAAATTTGGCGATGTATTCAGCCACACGTTTTGAATAACCTTTTGGGGTATTGATTCCGGTACCCACAGCTGTTCCCCCCAATGCAATTTCAGAAAGATGCTCAAGTGTATTGTTTAAAGCCTTCAAGCCGTGATCCAATTGCGAAACATAGCCACTAAATTCCTGCCCTAAAGTTAGGGGAGTGGCATCCATTAAATGGGTGCGACCAATTTTGACGATGGTTTTAAATTCTTCAGATTTTTTCTTGAGGGTGTTTCTTAATTGTGTGACCCCGGGAATAGTTACTTCAACCACCTTTTTGTATGCTGCAATGTGCATGGCAGTAGGGAAGGTGTCGTTTGAAGATTGTGATTTGTTGACATCATCATTGGGTTGTAACGTCTTTTCGCCTTCACCAATTTCTTTTCCGGCAAGTTGATGCGCACGATTGGCTATCACCTCGTTGACATTCATGTTGCTTTGGGTACCACTTCCGGTTTGCCAGATAACAAGTGGAAACTGCTCGTTGTGCATCCCTTCCAGGATTTCGTCACACACTTTTGCAATTAAATCCCTTTTTTCTGAAGATAAATCCCCTAATTCTCTATTAGTATATGCTGCAGCTTTTTTAAGGTAGGCAAACCCGTGTATGATTTCCATGGGCATGGATGCCGGAACACCAATTTTAAAATTACTTCTTGAGCGTTCGGTTTGTGCACCCCAAAGTTTATAGGCAGGTACTTTTACCTCGCCCATCGTGTCTTTTTCTATTCTGTATTCCATAATTCCAATCGGATTTTTTAGCTGTACAAAATTACTAAATGCCTTGTTCTTTTCGTGTAAAAATCAAATAAAAAAAGACAACCTTTTGAGTTGTCTTTTTAAGCTTTGTTGAATGTTTTTACGAAAACATAGCCGCCACTTTTTCAGCTTTTGGGTTGTCTTTATAGTCGTAAAAGCCTTCTTTGCTCTTTACGCCCAGTTTTCCGGCCATCACCATATTCACCAGAAGCGGACAAGGGGCATATTTCGGATTTTTGAATCCGTCATACATCACTTCAAGAATGGATAGACAAACATCAAGTCCGATAAAATCCGCAAGTTGCAACGGACCCATCGGGTGGGCCATTCCCAGTTTCATCACGGTATCGATTTCTTCCACACCGGCCACACCGTTGTAAAGCGTTTCAATCGCTTCATTGATCATTGGCATTAAAATACGGTTGGCAACAAACCCGGGATAATCGTTTACCTCGACGGGAACTTTGCCTAGTTTTTTGGAAATTTCAGCAATGGTATTGTAAATTTCGGGTGAAGTGTTGTACCCTTTAATGAGTTCAACCAGCTTCATTATGGGTACCGGGTTCATAAAGTGCATCCCAATCACCTGCTGAGGTCTTGTTGTTGCCGCTGCAATTTTTGTGATGGAAATAGATGAAGTGTTGGTCGCTAAAATGGTGTCATTCGGACAAAACTTATCCAAATCCCTGAAAATTTTCAGTTTTAAATCCACGTTTTCTGTGGCGGCTTCCACAACCAAACTGGCATATTCAACACCTTCTTCCATATTGGTGAAGGTTGAAATATTGCCCAAAGTTTCATTTTTTTGAGCTTCGGTGATTTTTTCTTTGGCAACCATCCTGTCCAGGTTTTTACCAATGGTTGCTAAACCGCGTTTAAGCGATTCCTCAGAAAGATCAATGAGTTGAACTTTATATCCGCTTTGCGCGAAAGTGTGTGCAATGCCGTTTCCCATAGTCCCGGCTCCAATAACTGCTACATTTTTCATAATAATGCCCGCGAAGGCGGGTACCTTTTTTTATTAAACTTCAATTATATTTTTTTAAAATTTTCAAGCACCATCATAGCCACTCTCAAAGCATCTGTACCTTGCTCCAGCGAGACAACGGGTGTGGTGTTGTTGTTGATGGCGTCTGCAAACGAGTTGAGTTCGTCGAGTATGGCGTTGTTAGTATTTACTTTTGGGTTCTCAAAATAGATTTGCTTTTTGATGCCTTCAGCATTTTGGAGTATCATATCAAATTCGCCGGGAGTTTGAGGGGCATCTTTCATTCTCACGACTTCACATTTCTTTTCGAGAAAATCGACCGAGATATAAGCATCACGCTGAAAAAATCGCGATTTGCGCATGTTTTTCAACGAAATGCGGCTGGCGGTCAAATTGGCCACACAACCGTTTTCAAACTCGATACGTGCATTGGCAATATCAGGAGTTTCGCTAATAACTGAAACCCCACTGGCATGAATATTTTTTACTTTTGATTTTACAACGCTTAAAATAGCGTCAATATCATGAATCATCAGATCCAAAACGACAGAAACGTCTGTCCCACGTGGATTGAATTCTGCCAACCTGTGGGTTTCAATAAACATGGGGCGTGTAATCAATTTATTTACAGATGTAAACGCAGGATTAAAGCGCTCCACATGACCCACCTGACCTTTGACTTTGTGTTCATTTGCCAAACGGATTAATTCTTCAGCTTCAGCAACGGTTTGTGTGATGGGCTTTTCGATAAACAAGTGTTTTCCTGCTGTAATTACCATTTTAGCCGTTTCAAAATGATAGACCGTGGGCGTAACTACATCCACCATATCACAGGCGTCAATCAATGCCTCGACCGAATCAAAGGCACGGTAACCAAATTCATCAGCTATTTTTTTTCGTGTGGAAGTGTCAGTGTCATAAAACCCAACAAGCTCATACTTTTCAGATTGTTGCAGCAATTTTAAGTGAATTTTTCCAAGGTGACCGGCACCTACTACTCCGGCTTTTAGCATATTTTTTAGTTTGATGCAAAAATAAGGTTTTTTTGGAAGAATTGGATTTGGATTTAACCAAAGAGTTCGAATTATTTGGTTTCTTAAATTAATTGCTAATTTTGGAGTTAGAAAATATACATTATGAGTAGAAATATAGTTACAGGACTCTTATCAATCTTTTTTTGTTTAATCCCAACAGAAAATTTCAGTCAGGAAAAAATTAAAATTGTTACTGAGAGCCAGGGTTATAATAATCATTTTAATTTAAGTGAATTTTATTTTGTGCATAATATTTTTGCGGATGCTTTCTTTATGACCGACTTATATAAGCAGTTGGATTATGATGAGATGACTTACATCATCAAGGAAATTTTATATAAAATTTCTCCTGAAAATAATGTTTTACTTAGAATTCAACAACAAGAAGGTCCTGAAGCAAGGCTTTTGTTTTATTTTATTGAAGGGACAAAAGACGGTACTATACTGGTTATGCAGACAAATTTTCATAGTGAAAACAGAATGTTTACCGAAAAGATTGATGAAAACAAATCAATTACAAGATGGTATTTTGTTCGTGATGATAAAATAGTATACAGGAAAAATTTATTTTCAGAGGAAACTGAAAAAGAGAAATTGTCACAAAAACCGCATACTATTATAGGATATTATTTATTTGATGATAATCCTGAGAATGACTCAAAAATTTATAATTTAATAGAAAATATTTTAGAAGATGACAAATTTGATGAAGTCAGTAAACTATATGCAAAAATGTATTTGGGAGAATATTATTTAATGCAATCAAATTTTGAAAAAGCAGAAAAAACGGTTAAATCATTAAGTTCTTATTTTGAAGAATATAAAGATAATGGTATTCCAAACCAATATTCACTAATAGTGAATATGGCAGAAACAGAATTTCAAATCTTAACCCGTCTGAAAAATTAAAGAGGACTGAACCTTTCTACAAAAACTTGCAATCCCACTCAAACTTTCCGATTTTTGTAAATATGAAGAAGTGTTTTCGACTCACCAACTCAATGACTCATTAACTCAACAACTATTTTGAAAGACAACCACAGACATCAGGGCAAACGAAAAAATCTCGTAAAAACTATCAAAGCCAAAGGCATTGAAAGTGAAAAAGTATTGGACGCCATCAATAAAATTCCTCGTCATCTATTTATGGATTCCGGTTTTGAAGACCATGCTTATGAGGACAAACCCTTTCCCATTGCAGCCGATCAAACCATTTCGCAACCATACACTGTAGCACGTCAAACTGAATTACTTGAGGTGAACCCCGGAGATAAAATCCTTGAAATTGGTACCGGAAGCGGCTATCAGGCAGCCGTTCTTATAGAAATGGGTGCTCAAGTATATACCATTGAACGCCAAAAGGAATTGTTTAAAAGAGCGTCATTATTTCTGCCCAAACTGGGCTACAGACCCAAAAAAATAGTGTTTGGTGA
>NZ_JCBCCK010000229.1:0-22227 GCF_059864935.1 Planktosalinus sp. | reverse complement strand
TGCAAACGGTTCTGGTAAATCTACTTTTCTTCGTATTATTTCCGGAAAGGAAGAGCCTACTTCAGGTAAAGTGCATCTGGAGCCCGGAAAGCGGATGTCTGTTCTTGAGCAAAATCACAATGCCTTTGATGAATATCCCGTTTTGGAAACTGTTTTAAGGGGAAATAAAGAGCTTTTTAAAATCAAGGAAGAAATTGATAAGCTGTATGAAAACTACTCTGATGAAAATGCCGATAGAATAGGGGAGCTTCAGGTAAAGTTTGAAGAATTGAACGGCTGGAATGCCGAAAGTGAAGCAGCAGCCCTGCTTTCAAACTTGGGCATTAACGAAAGTCTGCACTTTTCGTTGATGAAAGATCTTGATGGTAAACAAAAAGTAAGAGTGCTACTGGCACAAGCGCTTTTTGGAAACCCCGATGTGTTGATTATGGATGAACCTACCAACGATCTGGATTATGAAACCATTACCTGGCTTGAAAACTTTATTGCAAAATATGACAACTGTGTGATTGTTGTGTCACACGACAGACACTTTCTCGATTCGGTATGTACTCACATCAGTGATATTGATTTTAGTAAAATAAATCACTACAGCGGTAATTACACTTTTTGGTATGAATCCAGCCAATTGGCAGCAAGACAACGTGCACAGCAAAACAAAAAAGCTGAGGAAAAGAAAAAGGAATTGCAGGAGTTTATTTTACGATTTAGTGCCAATGTAGCTAAATCAAAACAGGCCACTTCACGTAAAAAAATGATTGAAAAACTCAATATCGAAGAGATAAAGCCTTCAAGCAGAAGATATCCCGCCATTATTTTTGAAAGGGAACGCGAAGCCGGTGACCAGATTTTAAATGTGGACAAGTTGAGCGCATCGGTTGATGGTGAAACCCTATTTAAAGATGTGAGTTTCAACCTCACAAAAACCGACAAGGTAATTTTATATTCCAAAGACTCCAGGGCAACCACGGCTTTGTATGAAATTTTAAATGAAAATATAAAACCCGATACAGGTAAGTTTCAGTGGGGTGTAACAACCACTCAAAGTTATTTGCCGCTGGATAATTCCAAATTTTTTGAAAACACACTTTCACTGGTAGATTGGTTGCGCCAATGGGCAAAAACCGAAGAAGAACGCGAGGAAGTTTATTTAAGAGGATTTTTAGGTAAAATGATTTTTAGTGGTGAAGAAGCCTTAAAAAAATCCAATGTGTTGTCAGGGGGAGAAAAAGTGCGTTGTATGTTAAGTAGAATGATGATGATGCGCGCCAATGTATTGATGCTGGATGAGCCCACTAACCACCTCGATTTGGAATCAATCACGGCATTTAACAATTCGCTAAAAAACTTTAAAGGAACGGTGCTTTTTACAACTCACGATCATGAATTTGCCCAAACTGTGGGAAACAGGGTGATTGAACTTACACCCAACGGAATCATTGACCGCTATACCACTTTTGATGAATACATGGAAGATACAAAAATAAAGGAGTTACGGTCTAAAATGCATAAAAGTGATTAATTTGATTTAAGACTACCACCAATAATTGCACCTACCACCGCCCCGGTAACACCACCAACAATGGCTGTGTTGTCACTCATATTCAATAATCTAAATATTAAAAAGGTTATGCTGGCTACAATGATAGCAACTATCACTATCACAAAGAAGGATTTCTTATCCATATGCAGTTATATTTCCCCGATTTAGTAAGACAAAAATAAAAAAAAATACAGCACATGCAGTCTTATTTCTTATTAACAAATTACTGATTCACCGTGATATATAATGAAGTTAATCTTCGTCAAATTCTTCAAGGGCGACTTCGACTATTGATTTTGCTTTCTCATATTCGTCGTTGTGAACGAAAAGCTGAATCATTCCCGGCATACTGCCAAAGGCACTCCAGGTACCGCTGGAAAGGTCGTCTTTAATCACCGGAAAAATATTTGCATCCTCTAGCCTGCCCTGAAGCATTTTGACAATCACGGTAGCTCCGGTATAAATTCTTTTGTAATCTTGAATTTCTTCTTCCATAAGTTTAGCTGTTTATGTAATTACTGTCCCACACATCATCATTAAAGTACTTTCCTGCTGCCACACCATAATAAAAAACGATGGCAACTACCCATTTAAACACAAATAAAAATACAATAAAACTTTGGTTTATCGATTGTTCTTTTGAAAATAATCCATCAGGGACCAGCAATGTAAGGGCAATACTTACAATTATTAAAGTAAAAATTAGGTTTTCAAAATTTTTAAACGGCCACATCCTCCATTTTCTAAAAGGCTGTAAATCCTTGCCCCATTTGTGAATCAGGTAATAATAATTGTTTCCAAGAGAGGCAAAAAGCATGGGGTCGTCAAAATTTTCCAATTTAAACAACTTGGCCGGAGCAACAATTTTTAAATCAGTAATAGTTGTATTGTGTTCTTGTTCTAACGCTTTTAGTTTTTCTGAAGCTTCTTTTGGAAAACTTCCCCTAAAGTATTTAATGTCTAAAAACCGCAATCGATAATCAATACACAGTTTTTTAATGTCGTTGAGATGGTAAATATAATCTGATTGAAGATTGTCAACAAACAGTCCATTGATAGTCGTTACCTTCGTTTTATTTTCTTTGGCTTTAGCAAAGCCTGAAACCTCATAGACTTGTTTTCTTAGACTTCTCAAGCCGGTTTCTAAGTTTGTTCCGGGAAACATAGCATTTTTGCTTTTAAAATTAAAATGAAATTAAAAAGCATCCAAATTTTTAACATTCAGAAACCCGACAATAACATTACAATAAAAAATGCGTTTAAAAGACAAACACGTATATTTGTAAAAATTTAAAATGTGAACCCAATGAAAACATATATATTCTCTTTTATTGCATTATTTTTCTTTAGCGGTACAGCGGTACATTCACAAAATATCTATGCTGATGATTCAAACAGGGTTGTAACAAAAGTTTTGGGAACAGATACCATACATTCCAATCTTTCATTAGCTGAAAATCTTTCCAAGATTCCGGCTTTTTCAAGACAACTTCAGGTTTTTAAGCTTTCTGATTTTGAAAAAATAATTGGGCAGCACCAAATGGCAACTGTTTTTGTAGTAAAAAACAATGCGTTTGATTTTATGGACGAGGAAGAAATTGAAGAATTCCTTTCAACTTCAAATAAAAGTAAATTGGTTGAAATGCAAAGCTACTACATTATTCCCGGCAGGGTTGATGAACACTCCATCAAAAGAGCAGTAACCGATGGTGGCGGTGCAGCAAGCTTTAGAACAATTAACAATAAAACCATTCGCTTTGTCGCAGAAGGTGAGTCTATCTATTTAGTTACAGATACAGGTTCAAAAAGTAAACTGCTTGATACCAATTTCTATCACAACAAAGGATTCTTTCACGTAACAGAAAAACTGCCGGTTCAAAATAAATAAGCATTTTGATATTATCTCAATTCTGCACCCAATTCAGTTTCAAAACGCTGGCGTAATTTATTCATGATTTTATCAACCTGTTTGTCGGTCAATGTTTTTTCATTATCTCTTAATGTGAAACTCACCGCATAGGATTTTTTGCCTTTTGGTAAATTTTTACCTAAATAAACATCAAAGAGACTGACTTGCTTCAGCAAATGCTTTTCTGTGCTCAAGGCAATATCATAAATGTCTTTAAAGGGAACACTTTCATTAAGTAGCAAAGCAAAATCACGAACTACCTCCGGAAATTTTGGAATTTCATTCAGGGTAATTTTATGATTTACCAGAAGTTTCAGTATGGCCTCCCAGTTAAAATCAGCAAACAACACTTCTTGCTCCACTTCAAAATGGGCAGCAATATTTTTTTTGATTACACCAAAATCCACCAATGTTGCACTTTTACCTATGTATTTCATTCCTTCACTGTAAAGCGCATCGTTCTCCAGTGGTTGGGCAATAAAGCCGATACCCAGGCTGTTTAAAACAGCATCCACGGTTCCTTTCAAGAAAAAGAAATCGCTTTTTCTTTCGCCTTGGCTCCAGTGGGCTTCATTTCTGTTGCCGGTAACAGTAAGGGTGAGGTGTTTGTTTTCAATCCATTTTTCACCTGATTTGCTGTAAGTTTTTCCAAATTCAAACAGTTTTAAATCCTGACGTTTGCGGTTGTTGTTGTAAGCCACGGCCTCCAGGGCAGAAGTGACCATGTTTTGACGCATTACAGACAACTCCTGACTGAGTGGATTGAGCATCTTTACCAACGATTGTTCATTTATAATTCCGTTAAGCTTGCTGTGTTTTTCAGAAGTCAATGAGTTGGCCATCATTTCAAAAAAACCTTGACCGTTGAGTTGTGTTGCAATTCGGTTTTGGATTTTGTAATCTTCAACTACTTCTGTTTTTGAAATAGAAGTGTTTAACTTTTTAGGTAACCCGATGTTGTTGTAGCCATATACCCTTAAAATTTCTTCAATTACATCCACATCGCGGGTCACATCGTTTCTGTATGAGGGAATGGTAAGCCCCAGTCCGGTTTCTGTGACATTGTTAATTTTTATTTCCAAAGAAGTAAGGATTTTTTTTATGGTTTCCTTAGGCAGTTCTTCGCCAATAAGTCTTGTGGTTTTTTCAAACGAAAGAAACACCTGATAGTCTTCAATTCTTTTTGGATAGACATCCACTACATCACTGGTAATCATTCCGCCTGCAATTTCTTTAATTAAAATAGCAGCTCTCATCAATGCATATTCTGTAATGTTGGGGTCTATACCTCTTTCAAAACGGAACGAAGCGTCGGTATGTAAACCGTGCCTCTTGGCAGTTTTGCGAACACTTACCGGATTGAAATAAGCACTTTCCAGAAAGATTCCGGTAGTTTTTTCGGTTACACCGCTTTCCATTCCGCCAAAAACACCGGCTATGCACAGTGGTTTTTCTGCATCACAAATCATCAGGTCTTCTTCATGCAACTCACGTTCAATTTCGTCAAGTGTAATAAACTTGGTGCCTGCCGGAACGGTTTTCACAATAATCTTTCCGCCTGAAATTTTATTACTGTCAAATGCGTGTAAGGGTTGGCCCAACTCGTGAAGCACATAATTGGTAATATCCACAATATTGTTTTTGGGTTTTATACCTATTGACTTCAACCTGTTTTGAATCCAAACCGGCGAATCGGTAACCTTTATCCCTGATATTGTCACTCCGCAATAACGAGGTGCTAAATCTTTATTTAAAACTTCTACATTGATTTTATGGGTTCTGTTATCGACTCTAAAGTTGACATTGGAAGGGGTAATAAATTCAATGGATATACCTTGCTGTAGCATTCCTGCCCTTAGGTCTCTTGCGGTTCCCCAATGGCTCATGGCGTCTGCTCTGTTGGGAGTCAACCCAATTTCAAAAACCTCATCAGTTTCCACTTGAAAGACTTCTGCCAGAGGAATGCCGGGCTTGAGTTTGCCATCCAGTACCAGTATGCCTTCGTGACTTGATCCCAGTCCCATTTCATCTTCGGCACAAATCATACCTTCGCTTACCTGGCCCCTTATTTTTCCTTTTTTGATTTCTAGGGGTTCGCCATTTTCGCTAAAAAGCATAGTTCCGATTGTGGCAACCGGTACTTTTTGTCCAACTGCCACATTGGGCGCACCACAAACTATATGAAGGGGTTTTTCAGCTCCAATATTGACTGTGGTTACTTTCAGCCTGTCAGCATCGGGATGTTTCTCACAGGATAATACTTCCCCAACCACAATGCCTTTCAAACCACCTTTCACCGAGTCAAAAGCGGAAACATTTTCTACTTCCAAACCTAAATCAGTAAGCAAAGCGGCGGTTTTTTCTGCACCCCAGTCTGTTTGAATAAATTGTTTGAGCCAGTTGTATGAGATTTTCATAGTGGTTATCTAAAATAAGAGGGGGCAAAGATAGGAAACCCCGTGATTTTATAAAGTTTAAATGGGTTAAAAAATCATTCGTTTTAAAATTCAATTGCAGTAATGAACTCAATAATTACATTGCGGCGAATTTTTTCTTCAACGTGTTTTTTTATTTCTAAAAGTTCGTCATCAGTGACTGATTTAGGAGCTACAATTTTTATTGAAATAACCGGCACATCTCCTGATCTTACCCTAACTTCTTTAAGTGTAATTTCCTTAAATTGATAGCCTTCAAGTGCTCTGGTTATTTCAGCTTCCTGCTTGATTCTGTAAAACGAAAAGGTGAGCGGCACACACACCAATAAAACTATTACAAGAGAATAAATCAGTCCTTTTTTGGCTCGTTTGAAGGGCGCAAAACCCAGTATCAGAAATGTCAATCCACCAAACATAATAATTCCGGCAAGATTGGTAAGGTATAACAGGAATGCCCCTGAAAAGACACTCCAGTCCAGCCAACCAATTCCAATACCGGCTACTACCAGTGGTGGAACCAATGCAACAGCAATGGCTACACCGGCAAGACTTCTTGCGATTCCTTCTTTGGCATGTGCAAAAGCAGCCGCAACACCCGAAGCAACAGCAATACCCAAATCCAGCAGGGTGGGGGTTAGTCTGGAACTAATTTCGGGGGTGACTATTTTCAGGGGAATTATCAGGCTCACAAATGCAGCAACAAGTAATGATGCCAATGTGCCTATAACAATGGTTTTAAAGCTTGTTTTTAATAAAATGACATCAAACCTGATCAGACCCATTGAAAAAGAAACCAGCGGTGAAATGAGTGGTGCCAAAATCATTGCTCCTATTATGACAGGAGCCGAATTTGCATAAAGCCCAAAAGTGGTAATTAGGGTTGAAAGTAACATCATTACCAAATAAGCTTGTGTGAGCTCCGCATTTTCTTTTAAAACAGAAAAAAGCTCTTTGAACTCCTCGAAGGTAGCTCTTGGCAACCATGGCAGTTTTCGTTTGATCAATTCATTTCTTTTTTCACCTTCCGGCAAACCTTTGGTAAAAATGGATGTTTTTTGAGGAGTGTTTTGATCTATTTGTAAATTTCTGATGGGGTGTACAAGTGCCAGACATTGAAAAGCAATATTAAAATTCAAGGTGTCTGACTCCATTTTTTCGCCATCTAAGGTGTATTCAATTGTTTTTCCGGATTTTATTTTGATGTTTGGCGCTTTAATTAAACCGATAAACTGTGGCCTTTTTACTGAAACTAAAAAATTGGGCAGCAGACTTTTTAGAAAAAACCAAACCAACTGACCGATGTTTTGTGGTGATAAAATGAGTAAATGTAACAGGCCGTCATTGCTGAAATCAGTTTTAATGGTTTTTTTTGACAAAAGGGAGTCCCGAGAATGTTCTACACCTATCAAGCCCAATGCAGAAGTCTCTAATGCTTTTTCGTCGTTTATGGAAATACTAAAGGGTTTGTGCTTTAATAATCCTACTTTTCTGATTTGTTTTAAAAACCGAAAAAGCTGACTGTACATCCCTTTGCGCTTCCCGTCGTCGACAAGTTCAAATACTTCTCCCACATTCACAGATTGAAAAACTACCTGATTGTTGCAGTACATCAAGTCCACTTTGTGTGGTTTTTTTGTTTTTATAATTTCATTGATTACTTTTTCCAGATCAGTGGGTATGCCCAGGCCCATTGAAACATATTTCATGTTTGGGTGGGGAAGGATGCCGGTTTGCCATTTATTTTTTGCAACTACCGGAAGAAATTCCCTTAAGATGGTGTCATTTAGAAAGGTAAGGATTACGTCGTTTTCTTTTAGTTTTAGATTGCTGCTGTTTTCATACAAAACGGTTTCAAAGGAAATGTCATTTAATAATCTGGTTATATCACCATCGATAAATGCTTTGTCCTTCTCTTGATATATGACGTAATACATAAAAGCTTTTTGTAAAGTTACGATTTATGAGATATAGTTCCAGATATTTTTAAATTTTGCCATTTGTGCATAGGTAGATTTGATTGCACTATTTTCCGGTTTCTCCAAAGCAGGGTCGTCTTTCAAAATTTGCCAGGCATAGCTTCGGGCAAGTTTTAATATCTCACCATCTTTCACGATGTCTGCTATTTTAAGTTGTAAAACCCCGCTTTGTTGGGTGCCCATAATGTCTCCGGGGCCACGGATTTTTAAATCCACTTCGGCAATTTCAAAGCCGTCGTTGGTGCGCACCATAGTTTCCAAACGGGTTTTGGCATCGTCAGTAAGTTTAAATGAGGTCATCAATATGCAATAGCTTTGATCTGCACCACGACCAACACGGCCTCTTAACTGGTGGAGTTGGGACAGTCCAAAACGCTCAGCACTCTCAATAATCATCACACTGGCATTGGGCACATTTACACCCACTTCAATGACTGTGGTGGCGACCATTATCTGGGTTTCACCTTTGATAAAGCGTTGCATTTCGTAATCTTTGTCAGTGGCTTTCATTTTTCCGTGAACAATTGAAATCTGATATTTGGGTTTGGGAAACTCGCGTTCAATACTTTCATAACCATCTATCAGGTCTTTGTAGTCCATTGTTTCACTTTCCTGAATCAGTGGATAGACGATATAAACCTGTCTTCCCTTTTCAATTTCATCACGAATAAATTTAAAAACCCTCAACCGTTTAGAGTCAAAGCGGTGAACTGTTTTTACAGGTTTTCTGCCGGGGGGCAATTCGTCAATAACTGAGATGTCCAGGTCGCCATAAACGCTCATAGCCAGGGTGCGGGGAATAGGGGTGGCGGTCATCACCAAAATGTGTGGTGGGTAATCATTTTTATTCCACATTTTTGCCCGTTGTTCTACCCCAAAACGGTGTTGCTCATCGATGATGGCGAGGCCTAAATTTTTAAATTTCACCTTGTCTTCAATGAGTGCATGCGTGCCGATTAGGAGGTGCAAAGTGCCGTTTTCCAGATTTTCATGAATTTCTTTTCTTTCTGAAGTTTTAGTTGAGCCTGTGAGCAATGAAATACTGATGTTCAGTTTATTACACATCTCAACTAAACTGTTGTAGTGCTGGACTGACAAAATTTCAGTCGGAGCCATCAAACAGGCTTGAAAACCGTTGTCAAGTGCTATTAACATTGACATGAGCGCTACTATGGTCTTGCCGGAACCCACATCACCTTGTAAAAGCCGGTTCATCTGTGCATTACTGCCCATGTCATTCCTGATTTCCTTGATCACACGCTTCTGTGCATTGGTCAGTTCAAAGGGTAAATGGTCATTGTAAAAGCTATTGAAATAGTCGCCCACTTTTTCAAAATTATAGCCCTTGATTTTGTGTTTATGAATAAGATTTTTTCTGATCAACTGGAGCTGGATATAGAAAAATTCTTCAAACTTTAAACGGTAAATTGCCCTTGCTAAAAGGGTACTATTTTTCGGAAAATGGATGTTAAAAAGCGACTCATTTTTGGGCAATAATTTGATGTTCTCTATAATATTTTTGGGAAGGGTTTCTGCAAATTTGTTTTTGGAATCGAGAAACAATTGCTGCATTAATTTACTGATGACCCTATTTGTGATTCCGCTGTTGGACAATTTTTCTGTTGATGGGTAAACGGGTTGCATCGCAGAGCGCAAACTTTGCTCATGTTCCTCAAGCAATTCCATTTCAGGATGTGGCATGGAAAATTGCCCTTTAAAAGTGTTCACCTTACCAAAAATCACATAAGGCACATTGATTTTAAGACTTTCCTTGATCCATTTGTGACCGCGAAACCAAACCAGTTCCATGGTTCCTGTTTCATCTGTGAAATTTGCTACAAGGCGTTTGCCTTTGTTTTGCTCTACGGTTTTTATGTGGGTGATTTTTCCAACAATCTGTACTTCAGCGTTGTTTTGCTGTAATTCGTTGATTTTGTAATAGCGGGTCCGGTCAATGTAGCGGTTGGGAAAAAAGTGAAGCAGGTCCTGATAGGTAAAAATACCCGCTTCCTTTCGGAGTAAATCGGCGCGGTTGGGGCCAACGCCTTTTAAATATTCAATAGGGGTTTGAAGGAAGCTTGCATTCATTCCACTAAATTAAATCATTCAAAAGGAAACAGAAAGGCAAAAGTTAAATTTTAATCAACTGTTTTATCATATCAAGGTCTTTTAAAATTTACTAATTTGCAAGCATTCTAAATGAATAGGTTTGAAGCTACTGTTTTTCTTTTTATTTTTAGGGTTTTCGGTTTTTAGTCAGCAACTTGAATATGTTGATTTTAAGCAAGTTGATGCTGAATTGGAGATTTTTCCAAGTGAAAAAAAGATTTCCGGTAAGGCAACCTATCATTTTAAAATTCTACAGAATACAGATTCTATTTTTCTAGATGCCCGAGACATTACACGACTTTCCGATAATTTAACGGAAAGTTTCATTTCGCTTCAAACGAAAAAAGACAAAATCTGGTTGTATGCCCCATTTAAAGAGGGAATGAAATACAGCGTAAGCTTTTTCTATGAAGCCCATCCGAAACAGGCGATGTATTTTTTTGATGATGAAGTCTGGACACAAGGGCAGGGAAGAAACAACTCTCACTGGCTGCCATCGATAGACGATGTGAATGACAAAATGATTTTTAATTTTTCAATTACCGCCACTAATAATTTTACAGTTCTGGCCAACGGAAAATTAAATAACACCACACCTGTAAATGAAGGCCAAAATCATTGGGTTTATACTATGCAACAACCCATGAGTAGTTATCTGGCTGCGATTGTAGCCGGAAAATTTAGTAAGCATTCTGAAACGTCAAGCTCAGGGATTACTCTTGAATACTACCTTCCCAAAGGTGAGGAAGACAAAATGGAACCTACTTTTCGCTATACCAAACAAATATTTGATTTTCTGGAGCAGGAAATAGGGGTGCCTTACCCATGGCAGGTGAACAAGCAAGTGGCCGTGCGCGATTTTCTTCACGCAGGAATGGAAAACACCACGCTAACCGTTTTTTCAAAGGCTTTTGTAGTTGACTCAATTGGGTTTAATGATAGAAATTATGTGAATGTAAATGCTCACGAACTGGCCCATCACTGGTTTGGCAATTTGGTAACGGCCGAAAGTAGCGAACACCACTGGTTGCAGGAAGGATTTGCCACTTATTATGCCTTGTTAGCTGAACGCGAAATTTTTGGTGATGATTATTTCTACTGGAAACTTTACCAAAGTGCTGAACAGCTTACTGAGCTCAGCAATGAAGGCAAAGGCGAACCCCTTATAAAAAATGGAGCAAGTTCGCTCACATACTATCAAAAAGGAGCCTGGGCATTGCATATTTTACGGGAAAGGATTGGTGATTTGGTTTTTAAACAAGCCGTTCAAAACTTTTTGACAAAGCACCGTTTTTCATCGGTCACAACAGATGATTTCTTAAAAGAGATCCAACTGCTCACCGATGATGATTTACAATGGTTTAAAGACGACTGGTTGTATCAGGGTGCTTTTCGGTCATACCAGGCACTGGAGTCTTTGCGTAAATCTCCCTTTATGGAAAATTATCTTGGTTTGTCGGCCATTGCCGGGCATTCAATGGTGCAAAAAGAAGCCATCCTTTCCCGGTTTTTAAATCTGCCGGCGAACGATTATTTGGGTCAGGAGGTCGTATATCAATTGGTGGATGTTCCGATAAGTGAAAGTTTATCATTGTATAAAAAAGCATTTCAAAGCAACAATTTGTTTGTCAGGCAGGTCATTGCGATGAGTCTGGAGCAAATTCCTTTAGAATTGAAATCAGATTTTGAAACCCTGCTCGATGATTTGTCCTATGCCACCCGCGAAGCCGCCTTGTACCATTTGTGGATTAACTTTCCGGAAGACCGTTTTCGATATCTTGATAAAATGGACAATCAAATGGGTTTTCAGGACAAAAACATCAGGCAGTTGTGGCTCACTTTAGCCATTGTGACTGAAGACTATAAGAATGATGAAAAACAAGGTTTTATTTATGAATTAAGCAGCTATGCCAACCCGTATTACAGTTTTGAAATTCGTCAAAACGCCTTTCAATATTTGTACGGATTAAATGGGTTTTCTTATCAAAACCTGAAACACCTTATCGACGCCTGCATGCATCACAACTGGCGATTTAGAAATAGCAGCCGGGAATTGTTTGATTTGTTGATAGAAGATACAGAAACTCAATTATTAGTCAAATATATGCTCGATGAGTTGCCTGAGAAACAAAAGGAGTGGGTCAAGTCAAAACTTTAAAAGTTTTCTTATTTTTGGGGTTATCTAAATTACACTCATTTTAATAACGAGTAAGTAGAGATCTAATGCACTTTTTTAAATGCTGTTGCATTTATTACTTGAATCTAAGATTTAATCCAAAATGAAAAATTACAATCCCACTTTATATTTTGCCATATTGTTAATATTCAGTTTTTTTATTTCCTGCAAAGATTCCGATAAAGAAACAGAAGATGCATTAGATGAAGATTCCACTCAAACTATTGTTTACAGTAAAGCTGCAATTGATGAAACAGATCCGGCAATGTGGATTTACGATTATGATGCAGATATACCAGTGAAAAACTGGGAAATTAAGGAGTTAAGTGTTACTCCAAAAGAATGGATAGACTTTTTAAACGCTCAATACGAAATGGTATATATGGAGTTCTCAAAACATTCCGGTGACACACTTTTTGTAAAGATCAACGAAAGCACATTTCTAACCCAACAAATGGGCACTACGGGAGCAGACGCATACTTATCGGTGGCAACTTATACACTTACAGAGTCTGAAAATGTCAACTATGTTCATTTTGATTTTGAAGAAGGTGACCACGCCATTCCCGGAACTTACAGCAGACAATATTATATTGACAGAAATAAAAAAAGATTTCATTAATGCATGGGAAAATCCTCATCATCACCGGATTGCTGTTTTGTATATAGCCTGTTAACTTTTGGATTTTTTTTTACGCTAATTGCCTCGGTGGCAGGACTTAAAAGAATCTTCCAATTAAAGCGTCAATAACCAGATGCGTTGCATTTTGCGGAAGCGTTTTAGCTCATTTCGCAATAGTTTAATAAATTCTTTTCCATTGGGAACAGATTGTTCCAAGCGCATACAGTTTTTGTAAATTGATGAAGTTAGATGCACAACAGAAGCAGCGTGCTTGTGCTTATCTTCAGAATATATCTTGGATTCTGCATTTGCAATTTCGGGAAAAAGTGAAACCGATTTTTGCACAATATCCCCTGTGTAATAAATATCCGGATGTTCCCTGCCATCCTTGTCAAGTTTTGAAAGGTCATGTACCAAATATTGTGAGATATTTTTGGAAAGCGTAAAAATCTCCAAGGCCTTTTTATAAATAGGTGAATTTGATAGTGGTACGGGATTGTAATACATCATCATTGATTTAGGGGGACATTCATAATTCACACAAATTTAAACAGAAGAAACAAGAGAATGCTTAATATAATAAATATAATACCTATATTTACTTTTAAATATATACTTTATAAATTATTTAACATTGGAAAATAAAATCGATGATTTGAATTGGGAAATTCTAAAACAACTGCAAATGAATGCAAGAATTTCAATGACCGAATTGAGCAAGCTAGTGGGTTTGACCCCTCCGGCAGTGGCCGAGCGGATAAAAAAACTCGAAGATTTTGGGGTTATTAAAGGTTATTATACCCAATTGTCATACTTGAAAACCGGATATCAGTTAAAAGCAATTATTACACTTAAAGTTTTTATGGGCCGTTTAAGGCCTTTTCTTGATAAAGTAACTGAATTTAAAGAAGTGATTAATTGTTACCGCATTACAGGTAATGAAAACATCATTATGGAAGTTGTGTTAAAAGATCAAAGACATTTGGAAATGTTTATCGATCAACTAATTTCATATGGCGAAACCAAAACACACATTGTATTGTCAAACAAAATTGAAAATTCATCAATTTTGCCTCCAAAACTTCTGAAATAACTTATTTTTGTTCAAAGCAGCGTATATGAAATCAAAAATAATCAC
This sequence comes from Planktosalinus sp., assembly GCF_059864935.1. Lineage (NCBI taxonomy): Bacteria > Pseudomonadati > Bacteroidota > Flavobacteriia > Flavobacteriales > Flavobacteriaceae > Planktosalinus > Planktosalinus sp. Next base: position 8,319 of record NZ_JCBCCK010000229.1, on the reverse strand, counting down.
AACGATACTTGCCTTTATTAGTTTTTCACTTTATACACAAACTGATAGTGTTATCGTAAAAGAAATTAAGGAATATCAGCAAAGTCTTGATGAGCAATTTATAAACCCGGAAACTTCTATTTTACTCCCGGATGATTTCAAAATCTTCAAGGGTTTGGAATTTTATCCCATTAACCTTGATTATAGAGTTGAGGCCCAGTTAATAAAAACTCCGGATGAAAAACCTTTCCGGATGCCTACTACAACAGAGCGCTTACCTTTGTATGTGAAATATGGTGAATTGCATTTCACAATTCAAGACAAAAACTTTAAACTCGATTTATTTCAAAATTTAGAGCCCAAAGAAGGCTATGAAGAGTATTTATTTCTGCCCTTTACAGATTTAACCAGCGGCGACGGCTCTTATGGAGGTGGGAGATATATAGATTTATTGGTCACAGACAAAGAAACCATAACCCTGGACTTTAATCAATCATACAATCCTTATTGTGTATATAACCCCAGATATTCCTGTCCCATTCCACCGGAACAAAATGATTTGAAAATCAGGATTGAAGCCGGTGTGAAAGATTTTAATTTGAAATAAAACCTGCATTTGGTTTTAAGGAAATGGCCTCTTTACTTCAAATTTCTTACGACAGTATTATTTCAAAAAAAGATAATATCAGGAGATGAAGATTTTTTAACAACATATTCGCTTTCTAAATATTGACTGATTTTACAAGCAAAAAGCCTCCAAATACTGCCATAACAGAAAGTATTAAACTCAAAAGGGTATAGAGTATAAACATTAAAAACTCACCATTTTTCAAGTAAGACAAGTTTTCAACGGCAAAAGCCGAGAAAGTAGTAAAGCCGCCACAAAAACCTACAGTGAATAATAAAACCAATGGACCGGTGGGGAATTGTTTTTTGCTACATAACCCAGTATAAAACCGAGAAATAAGCTGCCAAACACATTGACTAATAGTGTTCCAAGCGGAATCTGGAACGAAAGATTTAGCCCTTTACTCAGCAGGTACCTCAGTACGCTTCCCGCACCGCCACCTACAAAAATATAGAGCAATTCTTTCACGATTTATGATTTGTCAGGATTTTCAATTATGTTTTCAATGGGGATATAAAACTCTGTGATCCAGTTTGCCGGATTGACTTCTTTATCTACAGTAACCACAAAAACACTAAAAGGGGCAAGGCTTTCGTTTTTGGTGTATCCTTGTCGGTTTATAAATTCCTCAGCTTTTTCTTTTGCTGCCGGAAGATAAGAATAGTGGCCTTTTAAAGTTGCTTTTACCGAAACAGCCTCGGGGAAATAACCACTAGAGACTGAACTTGTTTCTGGTAAAACAACTAAATCCGGTGTCGGAATCCCAACAGAAATCAACGTTTTGCCAAGTGCTTCTTCCCATTCTTCATAAATAACAAAATGAGGGCCAAATGCTGTTATGCTATTTTCATTCAGAAAGTTATTCAGGCTGTTATGAAGTTGGTTGACAGTATCATTAAGTTGATCAATTGAAGTCAAAATGGTGTTGTAAATATAAAACCCACCGGGATGAACGCTCAAACCCTCAACCGCAATTGAATAAGATTGCAGTTCACCTGAAATTGCGTTTTCAAGATTTATGAGGCTTTTGGCATACATTTCACTGAGCATGGCATTCATATCCATTCCATAAACTGTAAAAAACATTTTTTCAAAAAGTCCCAGTTCGCCATTCATAGACCAGGTTACTTTGGTTTTTTGCCCGAATTCTTCCGGTTCAAAATTCCAGACAACCTCATAACCTTCATCCTGAAGAGAGCCGTTAAAAACAATTTTTTGCACTATTGTTTCATAGGGCTCAACAGCGAGGGTTTGCATTGCGCCTTTACCGTCTTTTTCGCTACTCCAGGAGTAGGACGCCCCAATACCGGATGTTATTTGCGGATAATTAATTTTCAGTGTTTCATCATCCATCCAACTACCAAAGGCTTCCCAATTTTTAAAATCATTGATAAAGTTGAATACAACTTCAGTTGGGGCATCTATCGTGCGGGATTCCGTTACCTCAAAACCACCGTCCTGAGTGGCAAAATACAACACTATCCCTATAGCGGAAATAAGTATTAGAAATAATAAATATTTAAGAAATTTCATTTTAACAAAATTACAGCTTCTAAAATCAAAATGACTATTATTACAATGCTAATTTATTACATTTGTACAAATCAAAACTTAAATTAGAATGAAAATACAATTTTTGAGCATTATTGCAGCAGCAGCCTTTATTTTTGTTGGTTGCAAGGACAATCCTCCTGTATTGGAAACCGAAGAACAAAAAGAATCCGCATTTGTTTATAAGGTGGACCAATTTGCAGACCTGCAGGTATTGAGATATCAGGTTCCCGGATGGGATGAGTTATCGCTAAAAGAACAAAAACTAGTTTACTATTTAACCCAGGCCGGTCTTGCCGGAAGGGATATTATGTGGGATCAAAACTACCGGCATAATCTTGAAATCAGAAATGCACTTGAGCAAGTTTATGTAAACTACAGCGGTGATAAAACAAGTGAAGACTGGAAAAATTTTGAAATATTCTTAAAACGCGTTTGGTTTTCAAACGGTATTCACCACCACTACTCAAACGACAAGTTGCCGACAAATTTTCCACAAGCTTTTCTAAAAGCCTTGCTTGAGGAAACCAATGCAGAATTAAGCGAAGAAGCTTTTGCTGTATTGTTTAACGATGCCGATGCCAAAAAAGTAGACCGCACCCAGGGTGCAGACAATATTGCAAGATCAGCCATCAATTTTTATGGGCCGGATGTTACAGATGCAGACCTGGAAGTGTTTTATAAAGAAACAATAAAAAATCAAGGCGACAAACCTTTGGAAATTGGTTTAAATTCTAAACTGGTCAAAGAAAATGGGGAGTTGAAAGAAATTGTATGGAAAAAAGATGGAATGTATGGAGCGGCCATCGAAAAAATTATCTATTGGTTAGAAAAAGCAGAAACGGTTGCTGAAAATGAAAAACAAGCTGAGGCACTAGACCTTTTAATTTCCTATTACACCAGCGGAAGCCTAGAAACCTGGGATCAATATGCAATTGCCTGGGTCAATGCAACAGAAGGAAACATTGACTGGATTAATGGTTTTATTGAAGTGTATAACGACCCAAAAGGTTACAGGGGTTCTTATGAAAGTATCGTTCAGATAAAAGATTTTGAAATGTCAAAGCAAATGTCTGCACTTTCAGGCAAAGCACAATGGTTTGAAGACAATTCAACTATTGAAAATGACCATAAAAAAAGCAATGTAGTTGGAATTAGCTACAATACTGTAAATGTTGCTGGTGAGGCCGGTGATGCATCTCCAAGTACTCCCATTGGTGTTAATTTGCCAAACAGTAACTGGATTAGACAAGAGCACGGTTCCAAATCAGTTTCGTTAGGAAATATTATTGATGCTTACAATAATTCAAGTGGAAGTGGAAGACTAAAAGAGTTTGCCCACGATGAAGAAGAAGTAGCGCGCGCTGAAAAATATGGACAATTGGCAAGTAAATTGCACACGTCCTTACACGAGGTAATTGGACATGCTTCCGGAAAATTAAACCCCGGTGTAGGTCAGCCAAAAGAAACTTTAAAACAGTATGCCTCTACCATGGAAGAGGGAAGAGCAGATCTAGTGGCTCTTTATTTCATTATGGACCCCATCATGCAAGAATTGGGTGTTACAGACAACTGGGAAGAAACCGCAAAGGCTTCTTATGACAATTACATCAGAAATGGTTTAATGACGCAATTAGTGAGAGTGGAACTTGGAAAGGATGTTGAACAAGACCACATGATGAACAGAAAATATGTGAGTACACTGGCTTATGAAATGGGTAAAGGGGATAATGTGATTGAGAAAGTTGAAAGAGATGGAAAAACCTATTACAACATCAATGACTATCAAAAACTGCGTGAAATTTTTGGTACACTTTTGATGGATTTACAGCGTATTAAGTCTGAAGGTGATTTTGAAGCAGCAGAACGCATAGTAACCACTTATGGAAAAAAGATTGATCAGGCCCTACACAAACAAATTCTCGATAGAAACAATCAGTTTACGGATGCGCCCTACAGTGGTTTTGTAAATCCGGTAATTACGCCTGTAGAAGATGAAAACGGGGAAATTACTGAGTTTAAAATGACCTGGCCTGAAACATTTGAAGAGCAAATGCTTCACTATGCTAAAGACTACGGTTTTTTAGTTAAGAAATAAACAACAAAAGATTTACTTAAAAAAAGTCGCCTGAATCAGGCGGCTTTTTTATTTCATCAGGTCTTTTATCAGGAATAAAAAAAGAATAAAAACAATAAAACCAACCAATACCCAAACGGCACCTTTATAATGCTTTCGGTGCAACAATTTGTCCTTGCGGTAACTGTAAACCATCAACACTGCAAATGCGATGATGAACAAAATTGCTACAATCCACTGTCCTTTGGTAAACATATTTTTTTTAGATTTACGAAAGTAAAAATACAACCAATATTTAAATTATGAAACGAAAAATTGAAGCAGTTACCGAATTTCACAAAGCATTTGGACTGGGAATTAAAGAAAAGCCCACCGGAGACCTGGGTGAAGCCAAAAATTTATTGAGATACAAGCTGATGCGGGAAGAAAATGAAGAATATCTTGAAGCGGCCAACAGTAATGACCTTACTGAAGTGGCCGATGCCCTTGGTGATATGCTGTACATACTGTGCGGAACCATTATTGAACATGGCATGCAAGACATCATTGAAGATGTTTTTGAAGAAATTCAATCCAGTAATATGAGTAAGCTGGGGGCTGATGGTAAACCCATTTACAGGGAAGACGGTAAAGTGCTTAAAGGCCCTAATTACTTCATGCCCAATTTTGAAAAAATACTTGCTAAAAACGCTTAAAGTTTCATGCGCCAGTTAAACGGGTCAGGAGCTAGGTTGTACTGTATGTCCAAAAGATATTTTTTCAATGTTTTGGCATAAGAATCCTCCATTTTTGGCAAGTCATAATAATCCTCCTGATACCCAAATCCTGAAACGGGACTGATTACAGCTGCCGTACCGGCGCCAAATATTTCCTTTAGCGATTTGTTTTGAGCCGCTTCAAGGAGTTCATTAACGGTTATTTTTCTTACTTCAACTGAAATGCCATTGTGTTCTGCCAGGGCTATAACACTTTTGCGTGTCACCCCGTCCAGAATACGGTCGCTGGTAGGCGCAGTTATCAACTTATCGTTTATTCTGAAGAACACATTCATAGTGCCCGCTTCTTCCAGATATTCGTGTGAACAGTCATCTGTCCAGATTATTTGTTGAAACCCCTTTTCTTTTGCCAAATTGGTAGGGTAGAACTGTGCTCCGTAATTTCCCGCAGCCTTTGCAGCTCCCACACCGCCATTGGCAGCTCTGCTGTATTTTTCTGCAACAAGTACTTTCACATCACCCGTATAATAAGCCTTTACGGGACACAACAATATCATAAATTTATAATTGGCTGAAGGAGCTGCAGAAACACCTGCCTGATCTCCAAAAACAAATGGGCGGATGTAAAGCGAATTTCCATATCCCTTTGGAACCCAGTTTTTGTCGAGCCTTAAAAGTTCAAGCAAACCGTTCATAAAAACTTCTTTGGGAATTTCAGGAATCGCCAGTCTTACTGAAGATTTATTAAAGCGCTCATAGTTTTCTTCGGGTCTGAAAAGCCAAATTTCATCGTTTTCATCACGATAAGCTTTCATTCCTTCAAAAATGGCCTGTCCGTAATGAAAAACCCTCGCTGCAGGTGAAATTGTAATCGTTCCATAAGGTTCAATCACAGGGTTTTGCCATTTACCGTCCACATAATCACAAACCAACATATGGTCTGTAAATACATTTCCAAATGTTAGGTTATCAAAGTCTACTTCATTGATTCGAGAACTTGTTGCTTTCTTAATTTCTAAGGGGAAGTTAGTTTGTTTTTGCATTATGTGATTCATTTTTTTGGCGACACAAAAATAGTCATTTTTTTGTGCTTAGAAAAGGGAAAAGTTTCATAAAATTGCAGTAAATTTAACGTTTGAACTATTACTACTACTAATTCTGTCAAAAATGAAAAAATTCCTTTTAATTTTAAGCATCTTTACAATCCTTGTTGCCTGTAAAAACAATTCTGAAAAGCAAGAAGTTACCGCTGATGAAGTGGTTGATGAAATGACTTATGCTGCTTTTGGGGATATAATTTCTGAAGTTGATGCTTCATCAATAGATTATGCAGTTGCTGTTTATAGAAATATTAAGGTGGGAGACACCATTCCTATGAAATTTAAAGCCAAAATCAACGAGGTCTGTCAGTCAAAAGGATGCTGGATGAAATTCGATATGGGCTTTGATGAAATTCATGTCACTTTCAAAGACTATGGTTTTTTTATGCCTAAAAACATAGCCGGCGAAGAAGTCATTGTTGAAGGAGTAGCCTTTGTCAATGAAATGAGTGTGGACGAACAACGTCATTATGCTGAAGATGCCAACAAACCTGAAGAAGAAATAGCCCAAATTACCGAACCCAAAAGAACATACTCTTTTGAAGCCAGAGGTGTCCTTTTGAAAGAATAATTTATGCGTTTTTTCTGTTTGTTCTTATTGTTTTTCATCGCCTGCGATTCTTCTAAAAAAGAACCACAAGAATCCCTTGAAAGCGATAAAAAGTATGACCTCTATGAACCATCAGAAATGGCCAACTATATGAACACCATTTTTGATATTCACGAACAGATGAAAACCGAAATCCTTGAAGGCAATACACCAAATAGTTTTCCGGAAGAAATTCTCGAAATCCACACAGCCCATTTGTCTGACTTTAGAGAACGAACGCCCAACTTCGAAGCCTTTTCACATCTGTTTGTAGAAAGTGTTGAATTTATTTTTGAAGAAACCTCAGAGGTGCCTTTAAAACAACGATACAATGAAGGAATTAATGTGTGTATATCCTGCCATCAAACGGAATGTTTGGGACCCATACCACGAATAAAAAAACTGATTATCAACTAAATTTTGAAACGGGAAATCATCATAACAGCAGACGGTTCAACAACAATCCATCTCGCTGATTGGAATGAAAGCTACCATTCAAAACACGGAGCAATACAAGAGGCAAACCACGTTTTTATTAAAATGGGCTTGTCTCTTTTTTATGATAAAAAGGAAGCTGACATACTTGAAATTGGATTCGGGACAGGGCTTAATGCTTTGCTGACTTTGCTTAATGCCGAAATAAACAACTTAAAGGTCAATTACGAAACTATCGAAGCACATCCTGTAGGTTTTTCTGAAATTAAAAACATCAACTTTCCGGAGCAACTTCAAATCGACCGAACACTTTTTGAGCAAATGCATCAGGCAGAATGGGAGTTAAGCCATCAAATCACTACAAACTTCAGTTTAAAAAAGCGCAAACTTTTTTTCAATCAAATTGATGATATAAACCGGTTTGACCTGATTTATTTTGATGCCTTTGGACCACGTGTGCAACCCGAACTCTGGACAGAAACCATTTTTAAATTGATGTATAATGCACTGAAATGTAATGGCGTTTTGGTCACCTATTCATCAAACAGCAATGCCAGGAGAGCAATGCAGGCTGTGGGTTTTCTTGTAGAAAAACTTCACGGCCCTCCCGGAAAAAGGGAGATGATAAAAGCAATAAAACCATAAAAATGCTATCTTCACACTAAAAATATTGAAATGAAAGCATTGGTTATATCAGGCGGAGGTAGTAAAGGGGCTTATGCAGGGGGTGTTGCAGAATACCTGATCGCAACCCAAAAAAACAATTATGATTTGTTTATTGGCACTTCAACAGGGAGTCTTTTGTTGCCGCACCTGGCTTTAGGAAAAATTGACAAACTGCGTGAGATTTACACCAATGTAAATCCGGCAGATATTTTTAACATCAACCCCTTTTTTATTAAGAAAAAAGACAATCGGGAATATGTGACCATCAAGCACTGGAACGTGCTTTGGCAATTGATGCGTAATAAACGAACATTTGGAGAAAGCAAGAACCTGAGAAAAAACATCACAAGAAATTTTACCATCGAAGAATTTCTATCCTTAAAAAACAGTGAAAGCAACATTGTCATTACAGTTTCTAATCTCACAAAAAACGAAACTGAGTATAAGTCTATCAGGGATTTTGATTACAATGATTTTTGTGATTGGATGTGGATTTCTTCAAACTATATTCCGTTTATGTCCCTGGTTACCAAAAATGGTCATGATTATGCCGATGGTGGTTTTGGGGCGGTTTCGCC
>NZ_JCBCCK010000204.1:0-12444 GCF_059864935.1 Planktosalinus sp. | reverse complement strand
ACATCGATATAACCCGGAGCGAGACCGGTCTGTAAGATAAAACCTGTGGAGGCCTCTTTGGCCAATGCTTTTATTTGATTGGTCTCTGCCACATATTCGGTGAGGTTGGCGTAATGCATATGAAACTCCTTTGCAAAGCCGGCCATCTTTGGCGCCTGGGTGCCGGGCAAGCAATCGAGAAGAATGTCCCCTTGCTCAAAAACCTGTTTCATTTCTTCAGAAATACCCGCTTCCAAAAGATGAAAGGCCTTTATGGTACAGTCGCGGGTAGTGCCATCGGCAACCCATTTCACCAGCTTTTCCGCTTTGGAAAGTGTTCTGTTCCCAATAAAAAGGGTAGGGGTAACGGTACTCCATTCGGCGAGTATCAGGGCAACAGCCTCAGCAATGCCCCCTGCTCCTGCAATAATGATGGTGTGATGATTTTTCATGGCTTAAAGTTGAATAAATGTACGAAGAATTAAGGATTAAGAATTAAGAATTAAGACTTGACTTAGGACATAAGACAGGGAGGCAAGGTGACAAGGTGACAAGTAGAGGGGGAGCAAAGGTGATTCATTTTTAATGATTTTCTTTGTGTACCTTCGTGTCTTTGTGACTTTGTGGCGAAAGTACGTTAAGGATTGTTACTGTTTAGATGGTGTATAGATACTGTATAGATAGTTTATTGATGCACCAATTCACTGGCTTTAAAAACGGCACTCCATTTTTCAATAAATGCTTTGCTCAGCTTTTTCTCTTTAACGGCTATTAGATTGGAGTATAAAGAGGAGTCTCCTTGTATCACATAGTAAAGTTGGGATTCCGGTGTGGGGTCATCTTTAAACCGCGGTGATTCAATGGTAAAAAGTGCCCAATGGTTCTTGCCGGTTTCATCTTTTTCAAGCACTGTTAATTTTGCTTTGGGTGCGCTTTGTTTCATTTGGTTATACATTAAATCCATGTACACATCCATCGGGACGTTGTTAATCCCTTTAATGGAGATCATGGTCCCGATTATTTTCCAATCCTGCAAAGTCTGGCTTTTGGGTATCAATTCGATCATATGCATCGATTCATTTTCCTGATTGGACCCAATGACCCATTCATATTCTTCAGGCCAGTCAATTTTTAGGTTTTCGATTTTGCCCTGTGAAAAGGCAGTAAGTGAAATGAGAAAGATAAGTATGGGTAGGATTTTCATGGTGGTGTGGATTGATTGGTAAATGGTTTGATAAGTTCAAATATAGATTAATTTGTTTTTTAATTGAAGTATTATGTACAAAGTATTAAGTATTAAGACTGAAATATTAAAACCTTGATCAATCCCTGTAAGGGTCTCCATTTACAGCCGTCAGGATGCATATCAGGTGTAAGATCAAGCCGGGAATAATTAGAAAGATGTATCCTATAATTGTAACAATAAACCACAAGATTCCCTCGCCCACATCGCCTTTATACATTTGCCCGGCCCCGGGAATCAAAAAGCTTAATAGTGCAGCCACACCCGGGCTCCATTTTCTGATTCTGTGAACTTGTGGAGGTTGTTGTTTATTTCTTAGTGAACGAAATTCATCATTCAGGATTTCCCCACAATGCTTGCATTTTATGGCTTCCAGGATGATTTCTTCAGCACAATAGGGGCATCTTTTGGTTGAACGTATGGTGTTAGTTTCCATTTTGTTGGTCTTTTGCGGAATATTTAAGAAGGGGATATTGCCCCCTACGTTATTCTCATTTGCTTTCCTCCTTCGCATAAAGCTACGGAGTATGAAAAGCTATTGAGGATAAAAAATCTTCGGAGGCTAAAACAAATATATAAAAAATGTTAAAACCCTGTTGTTTCAAAAGTAGATTTAAATAGAAAAGAAAGTAAAGAGTAGATAGAAGAGACGGAAAAAGTATTTAGTACAAAGACACGAGCGAAGCGAATTTACCTACCGAATCCGCCAAAGGCGGAGAAGGTAGGCTGTGCGCCGTGTCCGCCGAAGGCCGGAAGCAATTAACTCGAGCGATAGCGAATTTACCTACCGAAGACAGGCAGGCGAAGCAAATAAGAGGCTTTGAATCTTTAACCCACCTCGCTTAAGTTTTAGCTTTCCATCCCTACATTAACCAAAAAAAAGTCCGCTCTGATAAGAGCGGACTTTCTGCTTTAAGTGACCTCGACTGGAGTGCTTCGCATCCAGGCAAAGCTCCGCTTTGAAATTAGTACAAACAAAAAAACGCTCAAGTAAACTTGGCGTTTTTTCTTATTGTACTAATTATTCGTGACCTCGACTGGATTCAAACCAGTAACCTTCTGAGCCATAATCAGATGCGCTATTCAGTTGCGCCACGAGGCCTTTTTGCGGGTGCAAATATAGGTTTTATTTTAGTGTGTGCAAAGATAAATTATACTATTTCAGCACTCAAACCGGCTTCCAGAAGCATGGTGCAACGGGGCTCTAAATCGTCATAACTGCCGGTTTTAACAGTGCATTTTCCTTTGTAGTGGACAATCCATGCGCATTGTTCTGCTTGAAGAGGGGTGTGGTCGCAGGCATAGATTAGGGTTTCTATCACATGGTCAAAGGTATTGACATCGTCATTAAACAAAACGATTTCATTTTCCTTAGCTTCGTCTGTAAGGACATCAATTTCTTCTTGTATTTTTTCTTTGCTGCTCACCTTGTAAAAATAATAAATTCCTAACTTTTAATGAATTTTGCCCCCACCCAGTTATTTCGGGTCAAATATTCAACGAGTTTCAACTTGTGTTTATTGCATTCTTTTTCAATGGCCTCAAGGTCTTCAGTGTAAAAACCGCTGAGGTAAAGTTCCCCTTTTTCAGGCAAACAGGCCGAATAAACTGCCATATCGTTCAAGAGTATGTTTCTATTGATGTTTGCTATAATTTTTTCATAATTTTTTCCTTTCAGTAAGGAAGCGTCCCCTTCAATCACGGTGATGTGCTTGCAGTTGTTGCGTTCGGCATTTTCAATGGAGTTCAGGTAGCACCAGTTGTCAATGTCGATGGCATCAATGGGTTTTGCGCCTTTCATTTCGGCTAAAATAGCCAGTACAGCCGTTCCACAACCCATATCCAACACTTTTTTATTCTGCCATTCGTTTTTTAAAATGTGCTGAATCATCATATGGGTGGTTTCATGATGCCCGGTTCCGAAAGACATTTTGGGTTCGATGACAATGTCAAATTCCACATCGAGCTTTGGGTGAAAAGGGGCTCTTACCGAACATATATCATCTACGAGTATGGGTTCAAAGTTTTTTTCCCATTCTTCGTTCCAGTTGATTTGCTCGATTTCCTTTCGTGTAAACGAAATTTGAAAATCTGGATTTTTTAGTATCTCAACATCATCCAATAGATTTTCATTCCACTCATTTTTCTGAATGTATGCGGTTACCCCTTTATCGGTTTCAATAAAACTTTCAAAACCGGCATAACCCAGTTCGGCAATGAGGATGTCGCGGCCTATTTCAAGTGGACTGACCTTAAAGTCAAATTCCAAATAGAGATTTTCCATTAAACAGCTTTAATAATTTCAATAAACGAATCAACTTCAAGTGACGCACCGCCCACGAGTCCGCCATCGATGTCGGGTTGAGAGAACAAGGCTTTGGCGTTGTCTGGTTTGACACTTCCGCCGTAAAGAATGGAAACAGCTGCGGCAGTATCACTTCCAAAAGCACCGGCAATGGTTTCCCTGATGTAGTGATGCATTTCCTGTGCTTGTTCGGGACTGGCAGTTTCACCGGTGCCGATGGCCCAAACGGGTTCATAAGCTATAACGATGTGTTGCCAGTCGCTTTTATTTAATGAAAACAAAGCGGTTTGCAACTGACTTTTAACCAATTCAAAGTGCTTGTTTGCATTCCGGTCACTCAATTTTTCACCCACGCAAAAAACGATGTCCATTTTATGTTTTAGTGCGGTTTGGACTTTTTGCTTTAGGATGATGTCGTTTTCGCCAAAATATTCCCTGCGCTCACTGTGGCCAATGATGGTTCTTTCAATGCCGATGCTTCTAAGCATTTCGGCAGAAACTTCACCGGTGAACGCCCCCTTTTCTTCCTGATGCATGTTTTGTGCAATGATTTCTATGGGATATTTTCTAGTTGCTTCAAATGCGTGCCAAAGGTTTGTAAGTCCGGGAGCAATGAGTATTTCGGCTTCGGTTTTGGGTAGTTTTTCGATAAAAAAGGTAAAAAAATCGTTGGCCTCTGCCAGGTCTTTGTACATTTTCCAGTTTGCTGCTATTATTTTCTTTCTCATAACCGGTGGGTCTTGTATTTCGAAACAAAGATACATCAAGAAAATGTTTAAAAAAATTGTAAGTTCAAAGAGAAAAGTATAAATTTGTATAGATTAAAGTATAAAAGTATACATTGTAACTATAGATATAATGAAAAAGCATCTTTCAAAGTCATATAAATCCACTGAAGAAAACACTTTCGCTGCAAATGAGCCCACTGTTTATTATGTAGCAAATACGCCCACGCCATTAAATGTTTTAACTTCATTTGAAAAGATGCAAATCATTCGGCGAGGCATCACCAAACGCTATTTGGAAAGTTTCAAAAAAGCCACTTCTCTGGACTATGGCTCTTTAGCCGATGCACTTTTAGTAACCAGGGCAACGCTTATCAATAAAAAGGGCGATGAAAAATTCAATGATCAGGTGAGTGAAAGAATCGTTTCCATTGCAGATTTGTACGCTTTTGGTTATGAGGTTTTTGAAAATAAGGACCGTTTTAACAAGTGGATGTTTGCCCCCAATCAGGGTCTGGGCGGTGAGGTGCCTTTTCATATTGTAAACAATCAATATGGGCGTGAAGAAATCAAAAGCCTTATCGGAAGAATTGCCTATGGTGTTTATTCTTAGTGTATGTTAGTTTACAGAATAGGAAAAACACAGTTCATTCGCGATTTGGATGGAGTGGGTTCCAAGTTGTATGGCGGAAGATGGAATCATGAAGGTTTTCCGTGTATATATACTTCTGAAAGCCGGGCCTTGGCAGTGTTGGAATATTTAGTAAATGTTTCTATTGAGTTTATTCCCGGGAAGCTGAGTTTGGCTACCTTTGAAATCGATGATAACCATATAGAAACTATTTCATTAAATACCCTTCCGAAAGACTGGCAGCAAATTCCCGCTTCCTTTACTACTAAAAATTTTGGAACAGAAAAGTTGAAGAATGGTGAGCCGTGTTTTAAAGTTCCGTCGGTGGTTATTTATCAGGAATTTAATTATATCATCAATCCGCTGGTGGGGAAACATTTTTTTAAACAGGTTGATGTACAGGATTTTGTTTATGATGTGAGGTTGAGGGAGAGTTAATTATTTAAAAAAGCCTTTGTCTTTTTCGTCAATACCATTTAAACAAAATCACTATTCATAGTTACCCCCTAATTTTCGGATCTAAAATCCCGTAAATTATATCTACAAAGATATTGATTAAGATAAACATAGTTGCTATAACAATAACAGCTCCCATAATAATTGGTAAATCAAGGGTGTTGAGCGCGTCAACAATCTCTTTTCCGAGTCCGTTCCAGCCAAAAATATATTCCACAAACACTGCCCCGGCAAGCATAGAAGCAAACCAGCCCGAAATGGCGGTCACAACAGGGTTTAATGAATTTTTCAACGCGTGCTTTCTAATGACCTGATAGGTGCTCAAGCCTTTTGCACGTGCGGTGCGGATGTAGTCCTGATTGAACACTTCCAACATGGAGTTGCGCATCAGCTGAATGACCACCGCCAAAGGGCGAATACCCAAAACAATGGCAGGAAGGATCAGGTTTTTCCACTGAATGTATTTCCCCTCGCCAAAATCATCCACTTCATACAAACTTCCGGTCATGTTCAGGTTGGTGTATTGATGTAACACATAACCAAAAAACCAGGCAAACAAAATGGCACTGAAAAAGGAGGGAACGCTCATTCCCAGCGTACTGAAAATCTGTATGGTTTTATCCATCCAGCTGTCTTTGACCAAGGCTGAAATGATTCCGAAAAAAATACCAATCAGCAACGCTATGGTTATGGCCGAAACTGCCAAAACAATTGTGTTGGGTAAAGTTTCAGCAATCACTTCGGAAACGTTTTTCCCGCTTTTTTGAAAGGATTCCCTGAAGTAAGGCACTTTTATTGCCACGGTTGTGTTTCCGAAATCAAATAGCGATATTGCACTGTATTTCCCCGGACTTAAAAAGGTGTAGTCTTCTACCTTGTTGCTGTGAAGGGAGATAGGGGACAGGTCGTTGAGATAATAAAGGTATTGTGTGCCAATGGGTTTGTCAAAACCATACTTTTTCTTGACCACTTCAATTTGCTCCGGGCTTTCGTTTTGGCCCAGCATCATTCTGGCAGGATCGCCGGGAAGTATGGTAAACAGAAAGAAAATCACTGTTACCACACCCAACAGGGTCAGTAACGCATAAAATATTTTATATAATACATACCTGACCAAAATGATTAAAGTTCAAGCTTTAAAGCATCGTTCCAGTGGTATTTCTGCTCTATGGTGCCTTTGTGAAGTTTTACGATACCCGGATTGCTTCTCAAGATGGTTTTTAGTACTGTTTGGTCACAAAAATAAAAATCAAAATTCAAGTCGTGTTCTGCTCTTAACCGGTCGATAGGTTCACCAATGGATGCTGAAAGACCAATGACTGTATAGCCCTTTTGCATGGCTTTATCGGTTGTTTTTTTGATGTTTTTAAAACCTTTTGGATTGCTTCGTTCTATGTTGTAAACAATCACCATCACCAGTTTTTCTTTACTTAAAAACTCATCCGTCAGGATTTCTTCCTCGCTTTCGATAGAAAAATCAAGTATGGGCGGAACGTAGCCTTCACTGATTTTTTTGGTATCCACACCCAAAAATTCACCATCCACAGAGGGATAATCTCCAAAAGTAGTCACCACTTTTTCTTCGCCATTCACATCAAATTTCCAACTGTATTCAAAAACAGCACGTGGGGCATCAGGAGGAATGGACATCGATTCCTGAATGTTACTTCCAATTTTATAAGCCCTGAAATCGATAAAAGGCAGATGGTTAAGCACCTGATAAGTGATGAATACACAGATTAAAATTGTACCCATAACAATAAACTTCAATTTAGACTTTTCAATCAGTGGGGTGATGTATTGCTTTCCGAAAAACAGTATTAAAATAAATACGAGTAATATGATGTCTTTGATAAATGACTCCCAGGGGGTGAGTTTAATGGCATCACCAAAACAACCGCAGTCAGTCACTTTGTTGAAATAAGCCGAGTAAAACGTAAGGAACGTAAAAAACACGATCATCAACAATAAACTCCACACAGTGAATTTTCTAGCATAGCCGATGATGACCATCACGCCAAGGAGTACTTCATATACCACCACAAATATGGCAATGGCCAGTGCATAAGGCACTAAAAATTGCAGGTTCAATACATCAGGCGCAAAATAATCTTCCAGCTTAAACGCAAACCCCACAGGGTCATTCAGTTTGATGAGACCGGAGAATATAAACAATCCGCCAACTAGGATACGGGAGATAAAAACGAGTAATTTCATTGTTATTTAATTTTTTTTTCACCGCAAAGTCGCAGAGTGCGCAAAGAGGGTTTCCTTGTTCTTTGCGCTTTCATTGCGGTCTTTGCGTTTATTTTTTATTTTCATTTATATGTATGAGTGCAAACACAGCATAATTAATCATATCCTGATAATTGGCATCAATGCCTTCGCTTACCAAGGTTTTGCCCTGATTGTCTTCAATTTGCTTGACGCGTAACAACTTTTGGATGATCAAATCTGTCAACGAACTCACGCGCATATCCCTCCAGGCTTCTCCATAATCGTGGTTTTTGTTTAGCATCAGGCTTTTGGTTTCGGTGATTTTTTCATCATACAAGGTAGTGACTTCTTCAAGGTTTAAATCGGGTTGTTCCACCACGCCTTTTTCCAGTTGTATAAGCGCCATCACACTGTAGTTGATGATTCCGATAAACTCGCTACTTTCATCTTCATTGACCTTTCTCACTTCATTCTGCTGCAAACTGCGGATGCGTTGTGCCTTGATAAAAATCTGGTCAGTGAGAGATGGCAACCTTAATATGCGCCACGCACTGCCATAATCTTTCATTTTGTTGATAAACAAGCCCCTGCAGGTTGCGATGACTTCGTCGTATTGCTGTTCGGTTTTTGACATATTCTAAAAACGATGTTCTCTTAAATGGGTTTACCTACAAAAATACACTTTCGCGCGGGAAGTCCTAAAAAAAAGTAGAGAAAGAGTTATTTTTGCTTTAAAAATAGTTCAATAATACCGCTTTCGCGAAAACTGACTTATGACTATCAACTGCAAAGGAACACTTATCGATTTATCCACTCCCAAAGTGATGGGAATCCTCAACATTACACCCGATTCATTTTATGACGGAGGCGCGCTCAAAACGGATGCAGCATTATTAAGTCAAGTCGAAAAAATGCTTACCGAAGGTGCCACATTCCTTGATATGGGCGGCTACAGTTCGCGACCCGGCGCTACTGATATTTCAGTTTCCGAAGAAATCAGCCGCGTTATTCCTGCAATTGAACTTGTTCTTAAAAATTTTCCCGAAGTTCTGATTTCTATCGATACCTTTAGAAGTGAAGTGGCCAAAATAGCCGTTGAAAGCGGCACTGCCATTGTCAATGATATTTCAGCAGGAATGGGCGATGAAGCCATGTTACCCACCGTAGCACAACTGCAAGTGCCTTATGTAATGATGCATATGCGCGGCAACCCGCAAACCATGCAATCCCTCACCGATTATGAAAATGTTACCCTCGATGTGTTGCACTATTTTTCTGAACGAATGGCCGCTGCTCGGGCATGGGGTATCAACGATATCATAGCCGACCCCGGATTTGGCTTTGCCAAAACCATCCCGCAAAACTTTGAATTATTAAGTAAACTTGAACTTTTCAAAAACCTGAATGTTCCGATTCTTATTGGAGTTTCCCGAAAAGGAATGATACACAAAACCTTAAACATCACTCCACAGGAAGCCCTTAATGGCACTACGGCACTGAATAGTATTGCGTTGCTTAAAGGGGCAAAGATATTACGCGTTCACGATGTTAAGGAAGCAGTAGAGGTGGTGCATTTGTTTGAAGCATTAACAGCATAAGTGCTTTTGCAATTGCAAGCTGACTTATGTCATTGATTCAGACTAATGAATTAGCTAATTTAGTTCGTTAAAAATTTGCTGATGCCTGCAATCACTAAAGCAACTACAGTATCTTCTAAACCTGAATTTACAGGCCTTTCTGACGATGAGGTATTGCAACAGCGCAGCCTGAATGGCGCGAATACCAACGAGAAAAGTAAAAACCTGCTACTTGAAAACATCCTTTCTTTTGTGAAAGAACCCATGTTTATTTTGTTACTCGTTGCTTGTGGTATTTATTTTATATTGCAGGAATATACTGAAGCCATTACGATGTTTTTGGCACTGTTGTTTGTGGCCTCCATCGACATTTATCAAAACTTCAGAAGTCAAAAAGCCGTAAAGGCCCTAAACCGCATTTCTCAAAAAAAAGCCAAAGTCATCCGTAATGGGGAGACTATTGAAATAGCACCTGAGGAATTGGTGACCAACGACATCCTTATCTGTGAAGAAGGAATGATAGTTTCTGCAGATGCAGTGATTGAGGCATCCAATGATTTTTCGCTTAACGAATCCATACTCACCGGAGAGTCTGCAGCAGTTGAAAGGTTCAAAGGAGATGAGATCAATCAAGGCACCCTTGTGGTGAGAGGGTATTGTTATGCGAAAATAACTGCTGTTGGTCAAAACACCGCCTTATCAGGGATTGGAAAATTGGTGGCTTCAACAGGAAAAGAACAAACGCCGCTCCAAATAAAAGTGACCAAATTTGTAAAAGTAATGGTCATCGCGGGGGGATTTGCTTTTGCTTTTGTATGGATTTATCATTGGTGGGAATCAAAAAACCTGTTAGTGGGCTTGCTTCACGGTCTTGCCATGGCCATGTCTGTGCTTCCTGAGGAAATTCCGGTGGCTTTTTCTGCTTTTATGGCACTTGGAGCTTACCGCCTCTTTAAAAAGGGAATTATTGCCAAAACACCCAAAACGGTGGAAACACTGGGGTCTGCCACTGTGATTTGTGTGGATAAAACAGGTACACTTACTCAAAACCTGATGCAAGTTGCTAAAGTATATGACGCCACCTGTGATGATGAAATCTCCTTTCCGGCTGAGGGAAAAGCAACTTCCGTTTTGGAATATGCCATGTGGGCCAGTGAAGTAAGTCCTTTTGATTCTATGGAAATCTCTATTCATGAAATGTATGGTCGCTATTTTAAAGAAGATTTACGGCCTCAGTTTCATATGGTCAAAGAGTTTCCGCTTGCGGGCAAACCTCCTGTAATGACCCACCTTTTTCACAACCAAAATAAAGAGTTGATCATCAGTTGTAAAGGGGCTCTGGAGGGGGTATTAAAACTCTGTGATTTAGAAGAGCATGAAAAGCAACACATTTTAGAAAAAGGAGCTGCTTACGCGAAAAATGGCTTGCGTGTTTTAGGTGTTGCCAAAGGAATTTGGGATAAAGAATCTTTGCCGGAAACACAGGAAGAAACCCCTTTTACATTTTTAGGAATCATCACCTTCTATGATCCACCGGCTGAGAATATAAAAAAGGTAATCAGTGATTTTTATGATTCCAATGTGGCAGTAAAAATGATTACAGGTGACTTTGCTGCTACCGCAAAAGCCATAGCCTTTCAGGTGGGAATAAAAAGTGATCAAGTGATTACCGGTGATGAAATCAATAATCTTGAAGGTAAAGCACTTTTAGAAGCGGTAAAAAACAATTCTATTTTTGCCAGAGTCTCCCCGGAAATCAAACTTAAAATCATTGAAGCCTTAAAAACTCACGGCGAAGTGGTTTCCATGACCGGCGACGGGGTAAACGATGCACCTGCTTTAAAGGCCGCACACATTGGTATAGCCATGGGCAAACGCGGTTCAGATGTGGCAAAAGCTGCAGCAGGTCTGGTACTTTCAGGCGATGATTTATCCAAAATGGTCGATGCGATTTTTCTGGGAAGAAGAATTCATATCAACCTTACTAAAGCAATTCGGTACATCATTTCTATTCACGTTCCAATTATTTTACTGGTCATCTTCCCCATATTTTTTGGTTGGTTGCCTTCGATGTTACTCACCCCCATTCACGTTATTTTTTTGGAATTGATTATGGGACCCACTTGTTCCATTATTTATGAAAACGAACCGGTTCCCAATAATGAAATGAATACCCCCACAAAAACAGGAAAAGCTAATTTGCTGGAATCATCACAACTGGCAATCAGTATCCTTCAGGGAGTTGTCATTGCTTTGGGTTGTTTGGGAATGGGCTATTTTATCTTTACCAACGGAGCAGACGAACAAACAGTGCGGTCTTATATGTTTTCCACACTATTAATTTCAAACATTTTCCTCACCCTGATTAATCGTTCATTTACCGCACCGGTTTGGCAAACAATGAAATGGAAAAACATATGGATACCCATCATCTTGTCTATCTCCATATTGATTTTGATTGTTATTCACAATGTCCCTGCAGCACAAACACTTTTTGAGGTCACTCCGCTTTCGTTATTAGATATGTTACTCCCATTACTGGTTGCATTTGTTTCCACATTCTGGATTGAGATTGTTATCTATTTTAAGCAGGTCAATGCCAAACGGATACAAAGTGTAAGAGTTAACCCGTAAAGTGCCAATTTTAAAGCAGCAAGTACCAAGCACCAAGCACCAAACTCCAAATCTCACTGTGTGACTCTGAGGTGCTCTGTGTAACTCTGTGGTACAACCAAAGCCGAAACCTCTAAAAATTTAAAGCACCACACGAGGCCACCTGCCGAACTGAGCGTTAGCTAAATTCCAAATCTCACAAACTTAATCTTTAAACTTTAAACCTTGAACCCATCTGTCATCGGTCGCCCAAACTACTACCTCACCAACTTCCCATCCACCAGAAAATTAGGGTCTATGCGTAAGCTTGTTACAGGTTTTTCCAATTTTTTAGTTGTCCATTCTACCTTAGGGAAAATCCATTGCAATTCGTTGTTTATGTATGCCCTTACCGGCATATCAAAACCGTCTATTATTTCGCTGTAGCGAAAAGAGAGTTCGTTACTGTCTATCCTAAATTCAACTACAGGAACACGATGATCTCTCAGGTACTGGTCAAAGAATTGTGTTAAATCATATCCAGCCTTTTCGCTGATGTAGTTTTCAATCTGAGCAGTGGTTACTGTTTGGTGCCAAAAGTCGCGGTTGAGTCCTCTAAGGATTTGCAGCCATTTTTCATCGTCTTCAAGCAACTGGCGCAAGGTATGCAGGATGTTTGCCCCCTTATAATACATATCTTTTGAGCCTTTTTGATTGAC
>NZ_JCBCCK010000179.1:0-2224 GCF_059864935.1 Planktosalinus sp. | reverse complement strand
CAGGGTTTCGATGTCTTCTTTGGATATAAAAGTAAAAATCTTGATGTATTTTTCGGCGTCTTCATCGCTGGTGTTTAGCCAGTATTGGTAAAACTTGTAAGGCGAAGTTCGTTCAGCATCCAGCCAGACATTACCTCCTTCGGTTTTACCGAATTTTGTCCCATCTGCCTTGGTAATCAGCGGGCAGGTGAGTGCATAGCCTTTTCCGCCACCAATTCTTCTAATGAGTTCGGTGCCGGTGGTGATGTTTCCCCATTGGTCGCTTCCGCCCATTTGGAGCGTGCAACCTTTTGAGTTGTATAAATGCAAAAAGTCATAACCCTGAACAAGCTGGTAAGTAAATTCAGTAAACGACATACCTTCTTTGGCATCGCCGGAAAGGCGTTTTTTTACAGAGTCTTTGGCCATCATATAATTTACGGTAATGTGTTTGCCCACATCGCGGATGAAATCCAGAAATGAAAACTCCTTCATCCAGTCGTAATTATTGACCAAAACAGCTGCATTGTTTTTATCACTCTCAAAATCCAAAAACCGTGATAGTTGCTTTTTCAGTGCTTCCTGATTGTGTCTTAATGTGGCTTCATCAAGCAAATTGCGTTCTTCAGACTTTCCGGAAGGATCGCCAATCATACCGGTTGCGCCGCCAATAAGCACTACAGGTCTGTGTCCGCATTGCTGAAAATGACACAGCATCATCACACTCACCAAATGACCAATGTGCAGCGAATCTGCCGTGGGGTCGATGCCCACATAAGCTGAGCGCATTTCTTCAAGTAAATGTTCCTCGGTTTCGGGCATGATGTCCTGAATCATTCCGCGCCATTGCAATTCTTCTACAAAATTTTTGAGCATCTGAAAAAAGTTTTTGCAAAGATAGATTTATCGGTTTAAAGATGAAGCAGAAATTTAAAAAAGAGTATTTTAGTACAATGAATCTAATAACCGGAGGTACAGGTCTTGTTGGGGCACATTTGATGTATTTTTTGCTTCAGGATGGGCAAAAAGTAAGGGCAATTCACCGTAAAAACAGCAACCTGAAAGCTGTCTTACAGGTTTTTGGCTATTATACTTTAGAAGCTCAAAGCCTTTTCGACAAAATAGAATGGGTGGAGGCCAACCTCAATGACATTCCTGCATTGACCAAAGCTTTTCAGGGTGTTGATTATGTTTATCACGCCGCGGCTTATGTTTCTTTTGACCCCAAAAATTTCAATAAACTAAAAAAATCAAATATTGAAGGAACCGCCAATGTAGTGAATCTTTGTTTGGCCTTTGGCGTAAAAAAACTTTGTCACGTAAGCAGTATAGCCGCCATTGGAAAATCAGAAAATGAACCCATACACGAAGAAATGCCCTGGAATCCGGACGATGACAATAATGTATATGCCATTTCAAAATATGGTGCCGAAATGGAAGTCTGGCGGGGCACTCAGGAAGGACTGGAAGCAGTGATTGTAAACCCCGGAGTAATTATTGGCAGCGGATTTTGGGACAAAGGAACCGGAGTGATATTTAAGAGAGTTTACAAAGGGCTGAATCATTACACCACCGGTGAAATGGGCTTTGTAGGTGTGGTGGACGTGGCAAAAATTTTGATAGCCCTAATGAAAAGTCCTTTCAAAAATGAACGATACATAATCGTGGCTGAAGATACATCCTATAAAAACCTGCTGAGTAAAATTGCCGAAGCTTTTGGCAAAAAGCCACCTCAAAAAGAATTAAAGCTGTGGATGTTGCTGCTGGCAGCAAGCGCAGATGCCTTTAGAAGTGTTGTGACAGGAAGCAAACAAATGCTCTTTAAAAGTACAGCAAGGGCCATAGTTGTAAAAAGGAAATACAGCAATTCTAAGATTAAGGAAGCACTCAATTATAAGTTCAGGACACTTGATGAAACTGTCAATGAAATAGTAAAAAACTTCAGGAAAGATAATCCTTAATTCAGACTGTCAGTTCTTACCGGTTTTACCATTTGCAAAACGGCGGGCTTATCAGATTCATCAAAAATTTTCTTTAATCTCAATGAATCTTCCACAATTTTGATCGAATCCTGCCGTCTTTTCTCTCTGGCAATAAGGGTGTCGACTTCAGTTTTTTTGTTGTCCAGAAACTCTTTTACCCTAATGTGAATGCGCTCATAAGCGTTGATATCAGTTCCGTAAAAAACATTGCTTTTTTCAAACTGAATACTGTCGATGTTATGCTTGTCATAAATGAACTCATG
>NZ_JCBCCK010000153.1:0-1470 GCF_059864935.1 Planktosalinus sp. | reverse complement strand
ACCTTTTCCATTTGGGGTAAAAATGAAATTTTAAGCGATGTGGTTTTGGCTATCCGAAAATTTCAGCCGGACATTATCATCAACCGATTCAACCACAGAACCCCGGGTACTACTCACGGCCATCATACAGCTTCGGCGATTTTGGGACTGGAAGCTTATGACCTATCTGCTGACAATACTGCTTTTCCTGAGCAGTTAAATCACTACAGCCCCTGGCAACCCAATCGCATTTTTTTCAACACCTCCTGGTGGTTTTACGGAAGTCAGGAAGCTTTTGAAAAAGCCGATAAAAGCAATCTGGTGCAATTAAAAACAGGTGCTTACTACCCTTCTTTCGGGCTATCAAATAGTGAAATTGCTGCCTTAAGCCGAAGCAAACACCAGTCGCAGGGATTTGGAAACACCGGCACCCGCGGTGAGGAAACCGAATATCTCGAACTCCTTAAAGGTGATATGCCCACTGATCCCGTCAATCTTTTTGAAGGCATCAACACTACCTGGACACGTATTGAAGGTGGCAAAGCCATTGGTGATATCTTGTACCAAGTGGAAAAAGAGTTTGACTTTACAAATCCGGGGAAAAGCATTCCCGGTCTTGTGAAAGCCTACAAACTCCTGAAAGACAGAACAGATTACTGGGGCATTCAAAAAACCAAAGAAATTGAAAAAATCATAGCCGCCTGCACCGGACTTTTTTTGGAGGCTATTGCCGAAAGCCAATACACTTCGCCCGGTTCGGAAATCAAACTGGGCATGGAAGCCATCAACCGTTCCAAAGTGGATATGCAACTCACCGATGTGATTTACAACAATAAATCACTGCTTGAAGGGCCAAAAGCCTTACCCGAAAACAGAAGGGTGAATTCAGAAAGTCAAATTATCATTCCAAAAAATGCGCCTTACACTTCTCCCTACTGGATCAAGAAAAAAGGTACTACGGGCTTGTTCAATGTTGATGACATTGAAAAAATCGGCGAACCCGTAATCAATGAAAATGAACCGGTTTACTTCAAAGTGAACATTCAAGGTGAAGCGTTTACGTTTAAACGGGACATTATTTATAAGTTTAACAGCCCGGTTACCGGTGAAGTCTATCAACCATTTCAGGTGTTGCCAGAAGTCACCGGAAAAATAAGTGAAAGAGTATTCATATTTGGCAATGATGCGCCCAGAAATGTAGCTGTTAAGGTAAGAGCAGGCAGAGACAATGTTTCCGGTATGGTTTCATTGAATCATCCACAAGGCTGGAAAGTGAGTGAGCCGCAAACATTTCATTTAAACAGCAAAGACGAGGAAAAAGAATTTGTTTTCAAAGTAACCCCTCCCAAACAACAAAGTGAAGGCAGTTTGAATTTACTGATGCAGGTGGGTGACTCTTATTATGTGAATGAAACGGTAACCATTGATTATGACCACATCCCCTATCAGCATATTTTGCTTCCAGCTGAAGCGAAAATCGCCCGAATTCCT
>NZ_JCBCCK010000147.1:0-2399 GCF_059864935.1 Planktosalinus sp. | reverse complement strand
ACTAAATCAAACAATTATGAAAAATCTGAAATTAATTACACTATGCTTATCATTAGCCGTTTTTACTGCTTGTTCTAGTGATGACGACAACACTCCGCCGCTTTCTGAAGAAGAGCAAATTGCCCTCTTGATTCAGGAAGTTAGAAATGCAACTGCTTCATTTACCAACATCAATGCAGCCATGAATGCCGGCTGGAATACTGATTTGTCCGGTTGTGTGGAACACCCAGCATTTGGAGGAATGGGTCACCACTATGCCCGTATGGATTATATTGACGGCCGGGTCAACCATCTGGAACCACAAGTATTGCTTTATGCAATGAATGTAAATGAACAGATGGAGTTTCTGGGTGTGGAATACATTGTACCCTTTGGTATATTACCGGCTGATGCAGACCCACCGGTTTTATTTTTTCAGGAATTTCACGCCAATCATCATTTAGGCCTTTGGGCATTGCATGTCTGGACAGAAAGAACCAATCCGGGCGGGATGTTTGAAGACTTTAATCCCACAGTAAATTGTGATAATTGGATCAACTACCTCATCAGTCAAGTACGTTCTGAAACAGCTGCCTATCACGATTTTGATACAGCAATGAGTGCCGGCTGGAACAATCAAATGTCAGATTGTGTAGAGCATCCCACAGAAGGTGGCATGGGCTACCACTACGGCCGTATGGAATATTTTGACGGAAGGGTAAACCACCTTGAGCCTCAGGTGTTACTTTACAATAAGGATGAAAATGATGAATGGGAGTTTTTGGGTGTCGAATATATAGTGCCCTTTGCCATTCACCCTGCTGATGCTGAACCACCCATGTTGTTTAACCAGCAATTTCACCAAAACGAACAACTGGAAATCTGGGCGCTCCACGTTTGGACCGAAAAAGAAAACCCAAACGGTATCTTTTATGACTGGAACCCCAGTGTGAGTTGCAATTAAAAATATGTTTACCTTTGAAAGGAACTTTATTAACACCTTTCAGCATTGAAATTTTACATTGTCATTCCGGCTCATAACGAAGCTGAATACATAGAAAAGACCTTGTTGTCTTTAGCCAACCAGACACTGCTTCCGAAGAAAATAGTGGTTGTGGATGACCATTCCACAGACGCTACTTCGGAAGTGGTGTCTCGTTATGCTGATGAGTTTCCCTTCATTCATTTAGTCAAAATAACCTCAGAAGACAAGCACCTTCCCGGAAGCAAAGTCATCAACGCTTTTTACAAAGGTTTTGAAACGCTGGATAATGACTATGACATCATCTGTAAGTTTGATGCCGACCTGATTTTTCCTGGAAATTACCTGGAAAAAATTGCTGAAATTTTTGAAAACAACCCCAAGTGTGGCATGGCGGGGGGATTTTGCACCATAGAAAAAAAAGGAACCTGGGAGATTGAAAATCTCACAAATAAAGACCACATTCGCGGTGCGTTAAAAGCTTATCGAAAAGCGTGTTTTAAAGACATAGGAGGTTTAAAAACGGCAATGGGCTGGGACTCGGCAGATGAGCTTTTAGCTCAATTCCACGGCTGGGTAGTGGTCACAGAGCCTTCACTTCTTGTTAAACACTTAAAACCCACAGGCAAAACCTATGACAAAGCTGCTCGTTATAAGCAAGGCGAGGCATTTTATACTTTGCGTTATGGGTTTTGGCTAACAGTATTTGCTTCAGTAAAACTGGCTTTTAAAAAGGGAAAGCTTCTATTGGTTATCGATTATTTGAAAGGCTTTTTCAAGGCGAAAAAGAACAAATCACAATTTCTTGTTTCGGAAAGTGAAGGATTATTTATTCGAAAACTGCGATTACGAAAAATCAAGAAAAAGTTTTTCAAATAAATTTTAGACAACCATTCCAAAATTCACTCAAACAACTCCGTCAACACCCTGCCTGTTGCACCGTTGGGCCGTGCTATACCAAGCAAAGCCGAGAGTGTAGGTGCAATATCAGTTATTTCAGACTTTTGGTAAGTATGTCCTTTTTTAATGCCGTTGCCGTAAAAAATCAGCGGCACGTGAGTGTCATAAGTAAAACCGCTGCCGTGTGAAGTCCCTCCCCGTTCATACCAGGTGGACAATATGGAGGGTTCAAACACGTACACCACATCGCCACTGCGTTTCTGGTGAAAACCGTTTTGGACCAAATAGCCAATGTCCCGCGTAAAAGAACCGCCCTCTAACTGGTTTCGTGTAAAAACCTTATCTATCATAGGGTAAGTAATTAGATAGTCGGCCAGGATTTGTTGAACTTCTCTTGGGTCGAGTTTTGCGTTTTTTAAAACCTCTTTATTCAAAAACACCTGATTGCTTTGCTCCCTTTCAATCACATCCACTTTAAAAGTTGCCATAGAAAATGCTTTTAAATCGTCACGAAAATCATTCCGGTTAAAATAACCCG
>NZ_JCBCCK010000471.1:0-1926 GCF_059864935.1 Planktosalinus sp. | reverse complement strand
GCAATTCCTGAAGAATAAGTGCGGTACCGCCGGTCTGTAACATTTTCAAGAGAAGCTGAAAGCTGTATGGCATCTGTCAACTGATACTGAGTTGCCAGATTGAGGGTGTACCAGCCGGGTGAATACAAATCGCCATTACTGTTAACTGGGTAAATCTCCGGTTTATTGGCTTCTGAAGGGGCCATGTTTTCGGCTCTTATTTGTCCGCTGTAACGGGCAAAAGCATCCATTTTAAATCGGTTGTTTTTCCAAACCAGATGGGTGTTCCCAAATTGGGGCGGTGCGTGTCGCAGTGGGGCTTTATAACTATTGTCCAGTTCTTCATAACCTTTGGCGATGGTGTAATTTGAATTCAAACTCAAATTTTCACAAAAGTTGATTTGAATTCCTGCTTCAAATCCATACACCCTGGCATCTGCAGCATTTTGAATGGCTTGTACATTACTCAATTCTCCCTGAAACATGATTTCGGTTTCGCCGTTCAGGCTAAAATCACGGCGCACGAGGGCATTGTCGAGTTTTGTGTAAAATGTGGCCATTTCCACTTTTAGGATATTGTCAAAATTTAGGGCGGCTCCCACCTCGCCGTTATAGGAATATTCGGCTTTTAAATTGGGGTTGGGAACAACCACACTTCCGGGTTCTGAATCAAATATTTTCCCGATATCGTCAATGTTTGGAGCGCGGTAGGCCGTGGCAAAATTGGTTCGCAAACTGAGGACATCACTTGCTTTATAAGTAAACCCAATGCTTCCTGTAAAATTTCCGGTGTTGATTTGAGCATCTTCAAACGGAAAATCATAAAAACGGTCGTCAAACGTAGCGTCTATGTTGAAGTGGCTGTATCTCACACCGGTTTGTAAGGTGGTTTTTGGCGACATTTTCCAAAGCATATTTACATAAACCGCATAGGATTGCCAGGTGGAGCCGTCAGGATAACGGGCGGCTGTTTCTTCCTCTTCATCGGTCAAAATATCGGTTACTTTTCCTGATGAACCCACTGTATTGTGCACATATTCCACACCATAAAAAAGGTCTACCTCATGGAGGTTTTTGGTAAAATCAAGGTTGGCCGAAAGTGCATCTACTTGTTCCTTGCTATGGTACAAATTGGATGAACCCACACTTCGGTTGTTTCTGCTTTCCTCAAAAAATTGATAGCCCACAATGAGTTTGGAGTCGTCATAAAACAAACTTCTGCTTTTTCGCTCCAACTGTAAATTCCCTGAAAACCATACTTGAGGGCCATAATGCCACTCGGCATCACGCAGATTTCCATTTATTTCACGGGTGAGGCGGTCATAGCGTGAAAAGTCTGATGTTTCAGAATACAACAGGTTTAAAGTAAAATCCCAAATTTCATTGGGCATAAACCGCACTTTTTGAGCCAGGCTCAGCTGGTCATAAGCGGTGGGTTTTTGAACCAGCGGATTTGAATTGGCCACCTGCACATCTTCACCGTCAATTCTTTGAACGAAAAAGTTACGTAGATAATCGTCGGGGCCGTGTTTTCCCATTCTTAAATCGCCAAAATCACTGTAAGAAATGCTGCTTAAAAAAGCCCATTCCTTGAATCCGAAATTCAAATCAAGGTGTCCCGTTTTTTCTTCATTGGCCGTTGAATATCGGGCGATGGCATTGCCTGAAAAAGCCATGCCTTCCTCAAAGGAAAATTTGGGTTTCAGGGTGTAGAAATTCATTACACCGCCCACGGCATCGCTGCCGTAAACCACTGAGCCGGGGCCAATAATCACTTCGGTATTTTCTACCACAAAGGGATCGATGGAAAGGATGTTTTGGATGTTTCCGCCCCTGAAAATGGCGGTGTTCATTCGCACACCGTCAACAGTCATCAATAATCGGTTTGTTGAAAACCCGCGAATCATCGGACTTCCTCCGCCCATCTGGCTTTTTTGGACAAATACT
>NZ_JCBCCK010000435.1:0-2630 GCF_059864935.1 Planktosalinus sp. | reverse complement strand
TCAACCAGAAAACGCTCGTGCTCGCTTTGCAGGTCGGCACCCCATTCTTCAATAAGGTATTTAAATTGTTTTTTCTTATTGGGTTTTGAAGCTTTTAAAATATCAATGGCTTCGGTATAACTTACACGTTTGAAATTGTTTTCAAGTATAAACTGCAATTTTTCTAAAAGCGGCATGGGGCTGCGTTCTGCTTCGGGTTTGGTTTTGTCTTCTTGTTGCTGGCGTTGCTCCAGAAATGCCATGTCGTCTTTGCAATGTTCCATCACATATTTGACAACATACTTTATAAAGTCTTCAGCCAGGTCCATATTGGCGGCAAGGTCATTAAAAGCAACCTCTGGTTCAATCATCCAGAACTCTGCTAGGTGTCTTGATGTGTTTGAATTTTCAGCCCTGAAAGTGGGGCCAAAAGTATATACTTGTCCAAGACCCATCGCATACGTTTCCGCTTCAAGCTGTCCGCTTACGGTCAGATTGGTTTCTTTGCCGAAAAAGTCTTCTTTAAAATTGATGCTTCCGTCTTCGTTTTTTGGAGGGTTGTGCAAATCAAGTGTGCTTACGCGAAACATTTCACCGGCTCCTTCAGCATCACTTCCTGTGATGATGGGGGTGTGCACATGAAAAAATCCCTTTTGACGGAAATAGTCATGAACTGCAAATGACAAAACTGAACGCACACGCATCACAGCGCCAAATGTGTTGGTCCTGATTCTTAAATGCGCTTGTTCCCTAAGTTTTTCAAGCGTGTGACGTTTGGGAGAAAGTATGGTGAGTTTCACATCTTCAGTATCTGCGTCACCCAGGATTTCAAGTTTACTCACCTGCAATTCTACTTTTTGCCACTGTCCCTGGCTCTCCACCAAATTCCCGGAAACAGAAATAGCCGCACCCACGGTCACACGTTTTAGCAGTGCTTCGTCAAAATTTTCAAAATCAACCACACACTGTAAATTATTTATAGTAGAACCGTCATTCAAGGCGATAAAGCGGTTGCTTCTAAAACTGCGCACCCAGCCCTTTACATTCATCTCAATCAAAGAGGGTTCCGAATTCAATAACTCAAGTACTTTTTTCTTTAGCATTTGTCGAAAAATTAAGGTGCAAAGATAGTTTTAAGATTGGTAGATTACAAGAGGAAATTTGTGGGGTAGAATTCTTCAGTTTTGCTTTGTACAGTTTGTTAATACTCGTGCCTTGTTCTAAAATATTTTAACCTGTTCAATAATTAACGCTTATTATTTTACAATAAATCAAATAATTAGCACTTACTATATTACAAAATATTATATAATTAACCTTTATTATGTTACAAAAAAATAGTATATTTACATTTATTTTATGTAAAAATATTGTAAAATGAATTTCAAAAGGCATATATACAGTGTATTAGTTAAATGGAAAAGTAGTTTAAACCGAAAACCACTTATATTAAGAGGCGCGAGACAAGTGGGTAAAACAACATTGATTAATGAGTTCGCAAAAACCTATTCGCATCACATAACGCTTAACTTAGAACGTGTTTCAGATTTGCGTTATTTCACTGATTTTTCAGATGCCAAAACCCTAGTGGAAGCATTATTTCTTACACATAATATTTCCATTAAAGAAGAGTCAAGCACTTTGTTGTTTATAGATGAAATTCAAGAATCTCCTCAAGCTATTGCTATGTTGCGTTATTTTTATGAAGACGTGCCGGAACTGCACGTTATTGCAGCCGGTTCACTACTTGAACAAGTGATGCATAAAGTAAAAAATTTTCCGGTGGGACGTGTGGAATATGTGTATTTGCACCCTTTAAATTTTCCGGAGTATGTTGAAGCTAAAAAACATTGGGGAGCACTGGAGGCATTGAATAAAATACCGGTGGAGCCCCATGCCACACCTATTTTAAAAAAGTTGTTTCACGAATATGCCATTATTGGCGGGATGCCGGAAATCGTTAAGAACTATTTAAATACAGAAAGTTTGGCAGATTTACCTCCAATATATGAAAGCATCTGGGCAACATACAAAGAAGATGTAGAGAAATATGCACATAATGCCACAGATGCCCGTGTAATAAAACACATTATACAAACCGCACATCTCTATTTGGACCAACGAATAAAATTTCAAAACTTTGGGAATTCCAATTATAAATCACGAGAAGTTGGCGAATCTATGCGTAATCTTAACGATGCTAGAATAATTCAACTCATTTATCCGGCTACCGGCACAACACCCCCTATTAAAGCCGATTTAAAAAAATCACCTCGATTGCAGTTTTTAGATACCGGTTTGGTGAATTATGAATTAAATATTCAAGCTGCCATGCTGGCTATGGATGACTTTGATAGTGCTTACAAAGGAGCTGTGATTCCGCATCTGATCACTCAAGAATTTATTTCCTTATCTACAATAAATTACAAAAAGCCCAATTTCTGGGTAAGGGAGAAAGCGCAAGCATCCTCTGAAGTGGACTTGATCGTTGCACATAAGGATAAAATTATACCCATAGAAATTAAATCAGGGAAAGAAGGAAAACTAAAATCACTTCATCAATTTATGGATCAGGCAAATCACCCTTATGCCATAAGAATGTATGCCGGCGGGTTTAAAGTGGAACAACATCAAACAGCTATTAAAAAAAC
>NZ_JCBCCK010000442.1:0-15867 GCF_059864935.1 Planktosalinus sp. | reverse complement strand
CGGGTTCGTCTTTGACCACTTCGGGATGCATGGGGCAGGTGTATCCTCCCCCCTGACCCCCTCCCAAGGAGGGGGAGGAAAGTTCTTCTACTAAATCCATACCGCATACGGGGCAGTCGCCGGGTTCGTTATAGGTTTTGTCCCCTTCGCAATGCATGGGACAATAAAAAGTGTGTCCTCCCCCCAACCCCCCTCCCAAGGAGGGTGGCTTTTTTGTATCTTGTTTTCGGCTTCCCTTCTTCGCCGAGGTTGATTGGGACTTATTTTCTATATCCGCTCCGGGTTTGTGTATTTGGTAATTCCCGCCTCCATTTTTGAGGGCTTTTTGAAAGGTTTCAATGGGGATGTGTGATTCCATTTCAATAGTAGCTTCTGCTTTTTCCAAATCAACCGTTGCATTGCTAACGCCATCTACTTCAGAAAGTGTTTTTTCAACGTGTGTACGGCAGCCATTGCAGGTCATGCCGGTGATGGGATAGGTATGTTTCATCACGTTGTGCCCTTTTGTTGATGTTTTGTTGTCCGGCAGATGGATGGTGTAGTTCCCTCCGGCCTCTTTCAATGCTTTTTGAAAGGTATCAAGTTCTATATGGGACTTCATATCTATCACTGCTTCTGAAGTTTCCAGGTTTACAGCAGCATGGGTTACCCCGTCTACTTCAGACAGTGTTTTTTCTACATGGGCACGGCAACCGTTGCAGGTCATTCCGTTAATTTTATAGGTGTGTTTCATTACAGGCTACTTTTAGTTTAACAAAAGTACAGCCTATTTAACAGAAGGGCTTATGATATTCTGGTAAAGATTTATGATTTTTTTGTTAATTGGGGTGGGATGGCATGCACCTGCTGAGCACCCCACCCTTTTTTGTCATCCCGACAACGGAGGGATCCCATCCGAGTAAGCACGCACTGTTGAGCTACGGGACTTGAGCAACGGTACGTGAGCAACAGGATGGGATTCCTCGCTGCGCTTCGGAATGACAAAAAAGGGAGGGGCGGAGGTACGTTCTTGAGTACACGGCAAAATTCAATTTCGCAAGATTTTCCTCGATTTTTTTCCTCTGTACCCGCCTTCGGCGCGTGTAATCGAGGAAAATCAGACATCCTTTAGGTTGGGGCAAAGTGGGTTTTCATGGATAAAAAATTACATAGAACCCAAGTTAAAAAGTTGATAGAAACTAAGCCAAGTATTCTTCACAGGCTTGCGCACAATTCCTGCAGGCTTTTGCACATTCCTTGCAGTGTGAGTGATCGTGTTTTTCGCACTCATCTGCACAGGCATTGCATATTTTAATACAGTATTCCACAAGGCCGTCCACATCTTTATATCCTGTGGCGAGAATCTGGATAAGTGCTGCACAGACTTCTGCACATACACGGTCTGTCCTGATGCAGTCCACCATCATTTTTACATGGTCTTCCTCCAGGCAGGCATCTGAACAATAGTTACAATGATTGATGCAATTTCCCAACGCATGAATTAAATTCTCATTTCTCATAATAATTGATTTTAAAGGGTTTATCCAAAATTACCAATTATCAAGGAAGAGGACTTATAAAAAAATGGTAAGAAATTATAAAGTTTTGGTATTTTTTATGCAGTATCGATGGGTTTCCGGTCTTTGAGATGGAGCTGGCGGTACTGTGACGGTGTTATGCCCGTGTTTTTTTTGAATATAGTTGAAAGATAGGCTGCGTTCCCAAACCCCAGATGATCTGCAATCTGGCCAATACTCAGTTCATCATATTCCAGTAATTCTTTAATGCGCTCTATCTTTATGTTCTGCTGAAAAGCATTGATACTCTTTCCTTCTAAAGCTGTGAAGAGATTGCTCAGGTGACTGTAGTCAGCATGCAATTGTTCACTGAGGATAACAGAGAGGTTTTGATTATTAAACGCTTCTCCTTCATAAATATCAGAAATAATGATGGATTTTATACGGTTCACCAACCGTTCATTTTTATCTTCCAATAGTTCGAACCCTACTTTTAGGAGTTCCGTTTGCAGCAGGGAGTGCTGTTTTTCTGATAAAGGTTTTCCCAATACTACCTCTCCTAGGGAAATTTGAACATAGGGGATTTCCAGACGTTCCAAAATATGTTGAAGCGTCATTTTACAGCGTCGGCAGACGACATTTTTTATTTGAAGGGTGTTTTGCATAAAAGTAGACCTGTCAGGTTTTAAAAACCTGACAGGTCTTGAGGAGGTTATTAATAATTTATTCCATATGGTGATGGTTGCCCCCTTCGCCATCAGCTGGCTCTGTACGGCTCATTTCCATATTGTTGTCATACTGGCAACACTGTGGTAGTTTATTGTAAGCATCCTCGTTTCCGGCAATTTGATCAGTATCATATCCGGATGCTGCAATGGCTTTGTGAATATCCATTACATCAGTTTTTGTTTCGTCAAATTTTACATCGATCTTTTTTAGATCAATATCCCAATTGGCCGAAACAACACCTTCAACGCCATTGGCTACTTCTTCTATTGTTCTTTTACACATTCCGCAATTTCCGCGAACACCAAAGGTGGTTTCTGCCATGGCTATTTCTTTGACTTCTTCAGTCATTTCTGCTGTTTCCTGTTTTTCTTCTGTTTGGTTTTTACAGGAAGTCATTCCAATTACTGCTAATACAGCAATACTTAACATTACTTTTTTCATGGTTTTGATATTAAAGAGTTATTATATTAATTGATTTGAATTTAAAGTGCTAATTTACAACAAAAGGGAAACTTATTTTAACTCGTTCCCACTCCAATGAAAATATTCCTTTTGAATTGTCTGTTTTATGGATTTTATATTCCAATTCCTCCTTAATTTCATCTGAAAACTCAGGAGTTAATTGAAATCTAACTACATCTTCACTTTTGTCGTAATCATCTTTGCCGTGTTGGTCCCAGTTTTTATTAAAGATTACTGTCCATTCTTCTTTACTCGGAATAAGAAAAAACCCATATTTTCCTTTGGGCAAAACTTGACTTGAAATGGTCAAATCTTTTGAAGTTTCCACCCAGGTAGCCATATGTGCTCCTGCTTGCCACACTTCATCATAAGCCAATAGTCCTCCAAAAATAATCCTGTTCCTCACCCTTGGAGAGGAGTAATCAATATGTATATGCGCTCCCCCTATGGTTTCCATAGTTGAGGTATGCGGGCTTTTGGAAGTGTTAACTTCTGTTTTTAATTCACTGTGATCGTGTTGATTAATAGTCTCATCTTTTTCTTTTTTTGACTGACAAGAAATGATGAAAACTGTGAGCACTAAAAATATTATCTTTTTCATGTTTTTTATTTGATTATTTTTAAACTTTTAAACACCGTAACTACATACTTTTGCACTTTTTATTTGCCTTTCCTTTAAGAGTTTAATGTTGGTGTCCCTGAGGCTGAGTAGTTCTTGCCTCCTGACTCCCTCCGGCTCTTATCGTTTTTTTAACTTCACCACACCTCAACATCATATCACCAAAATAGGGATTGTTGATTTCTTCAATCGGACTTAGCCAATAGGCACCTTCATCGTCCATTGCCATTGGGCAGTAGGACACATAAACGACCTCTGTTTTTACACCGAAAGTTTCAACTGTTTCAATAAGTTGGTCAGATAATGGTGAAAATATTTTTCGCTGTTCTTCGATGTCTTTTGATTTTTCTATTTGGCCTATGTGCTTTTTCAAGACGGCGTGATGTTCCATCCAAACTGTATGTGCTTCTTCATCAAGCAAGTTCATCTCAATTTTGTTTAAAGCGGATTCAAGTTGTTTCGCATTGGTTTGAGTAAGTTGAGGATCACTTTTTACCAAACTGTTTGTGAGCATAAAATAGTGATTCACAAATTCTGTTAATTGCCGGGTAAACTTGTCGGGCACGGGTATTGTTTTGTCAATTGGCCGATTCATCATACTGAAATTACCACTAAGTTGTGCTGCTGCATCAATGGCAAACACCCCATTTGTAACAACTTCTTCACCTTCGCTTAATCCACTTGTTACAATGTAGTATTCGCCCAAAGAAGCTCCGAGTGTTATTTCCCTCAATTCAAAAGCCGGGAATTCAGCATTGGGGACTTTCACATAAACCACCGAGCGTTTTCCTGTCCAGAGAAGTGATGTGTTTGGAATTACCAAAGATTTTTCTCTGACAGACAAACTCGCTTTTACCCTTCCTTTCACAAACATCTCAGGTTTGAGCAGTTGCTGTGGGTTATTTATTACTGCTCTTACAGCAGCAGTCCTTGTTTGCGGATTAATTAATGGATCAATAAAAGAAATAGTAGATGTAAATTCCCTTCCGGGAAGAGAGGCCACAGTAAATGTAATATTCTGTCCTATTCTCATAAATGCCAGGTCGCTCTCATAAGCATCCAGGAGTATCCATACGTTACTCAAATCTGCTATTTCAAATAGTACTGTACCTCGATTCACAAAATCGCCATTTGCTATGTCACGTCTTATCACAATACCGGATTGGTCTGCAAAGACATCAAATTCGGTCAAGACAACACCGCTGTTCTCGATTTCATTGATTTGCGGTTCAGTGATTTTCCACAAACGTAATTTTTCCTTTGAGGCATTGTAAAGTGCAGGGTTTACCTCTTTGAATTTTGAAGCTTCAATCAGCTCACTCTGTGCAGTTACCAATTCAGGTGAATAAATGGATGCTAATTTTTGTCCTTTATTTACCTGTTGCCCGGTAAAATCTATAAATAGTTTTTCTATTCTGCCTGAATAGTTTGCCGTAATCATGGCTAGTTTTTGTTCGTTTACGGCCACTTTTCCTGTTAGGTGGATTTCATGTTCAGGTGATACGGTTTTGACTTTTTGGGTTTGCACATTGGCCAATGCTATTGCTTCGGGTGACATTGTGTGTACAAACGGGCTACTTTCGCCTGTGCCGGATTTTTGGGATAATGGGATTAAGTCCATACCACAAATAGGGCATTTTCCCGGCTCGTTTTGCCTGATTTGAGGGTGCATTGAACAAGTATAAGTTATTTCTTCACCTTGTTCAGTTGATGTGTCGGCACCCTGATTTGCAGATGTGCTGATGAGAGAATTAATTAATAAAATCAATATTGCTCCCAATACTAAACCGATAACACCATATCGAATTTCTTTTTTTAAAGGTTTCATCTTAATGTCTTTTTTGAGGTTGAAATTATTTTATTCAATAACTTCTGAATAGAGAATAATTGACTTTTCATCAGAACAGGTGGGTTTGGGTATGATTTTGCCTTTTCGCAAAGTTCTATCCAGTACTCCGTTTCAGTTGCTTCTTTTGCCGATATTTTTAATTTATGAATAAAATCAGCTTTACTTTCCGGACTTTGTGCTTCTCGAATATTTGCTCCAATTGACGTCCCTGATTTTAAAAGTTGTTTGGCAATTACATATTTCTTTTTTTCTTCAAGTTTTTCGCAAAATTCAATTATCTGCAATGCAAATTCAAAACTTAATTCTACAATTTCATTTCTCTTTTCCATAATATTATATTTATAATTTAACAATAGTTTATTATTATGATTCCATCAGCATATCAGCACATCACCACATCATCTCCCCATCAATCGTTCCATCATAGCTACAGCTATATTACCATCAATGAGCGCGTCCAGGTATTTTAATTGGTAATCCAAAAGTTGTTGTTGCATTCTCAACACTTCTTCAAAGTTGCTTCCTTCAGTGGTATATTGGGCAATAAGAATATTTAAAGCCTGATTGGCCAAAGAAGTTTGTTCTTTATACAATTTTACTCTTCTATCTGCATCTTTGAAGTCTTTCAATGCATCTTCATAATTCACCATTAATTGGTTGCTTACGTCCTGCTTTTGTTCAACCACAGCCTGACGCATATAATCAGATTCCCGGACAGATGCTGTGTATTTTTTTCGCCAAAGCGGAATAGTGACCGTTGCCATTGGCATGATCATATTCTTGCCATTCATCATGCTTTCGTTGTTGGCCCTGGGTTGAAAAACATCATATTGCAATCCCAAACCAATCATGGGCAATCCCATTTTCCGGTTCATTTTCCCTTGTGCAATAAAAGCTGCTTCTTCCTCTTCCAACATTTTCAACATGGGGTTGTTGTTTTTGATGTTCTCAGGAATTTCATTTATCGAAATCGGCATTTGAGCAGCTATAATCGTATCTGATAAGATTACTATCTCATACATCTCCCTGTTGAGCAGTTGATTGAAACGGGCAGTTAGCGGAATTTTACTATCCTCCAACAACGCTAAACTGTTTTGCAGCTCGTTGATTTCCATTTGCACGCGCAACACGTCAATCATACTGCCACTGCTGCTTCCCATATTATCCGCTCCGCTCATTTGAGATCTGTTTCCGGAAGGTGTACTGCCGGACGAAGTTTGTCCTTGTGCTCCCATTCCCCCCATACCGTCACCGGATGCATTTGTGTTTGGATTGCCGGAACTTCGCATAGCTCCTGAATTGCCCGAACCTCCACTGCTTTGTCCTCCGCTTCTATACCGGGAAATGGCAATCTGTTCCATTGTTTTCAGCAGTTCAATGTTTTCTTTGGCGATGGAAATTTCTTTTTCCAACAACTGCAAGGCATACCAGTTTGCCCGCACTTCATAATAAAGCATCGATTTGGCTTCATTAAATTCTTCAAACCTTGCCTTGGCCATTAATGTCATTTCATCCTGGGCGGCACTTAGTGTTCCGAACCAGGGAAACATTTGCATTAATGAAAACTGAGCTACCTGATTGCCAACATACCGCTCCATGGGCTCTATAAAAATCCCAAACGAAAGTTCTGGGTCAGGAAGTGAACCCACCTGCGGCACTCTTTCCAATGCTGCTTGATACTGTAAATATTTAGCCTTTATGTTTGGGTTATTTTCTGCCGCTGTAATCAGGTAATCATCAATCGTTTGTCCAATTGCGTTTCCTGTTATCAGGAACAGAATAATCAGATTTAATATCTTCTTTTTCATCTTGTCTCTCTTTTAATTAAATATTCTTCCCTTGCGGCATACAATACCGGAACTACAAACAAGGTAATTAAAGCAACCGTCATACCCCCAAAGGCAGGTATGGCCATGGGTATCATAATGTCAGCTCCTCGTCCTGTGGAAGTGAGTATGGGCAACAAAGCCAACAAAGTAGTGGCTGTGGTCATTAAACAAGGCCTTACCCTTTTCATTCCGGCTTCCATGACTGCTTTCCTTATTTCACTGATGTTTTCGGGCTTGTGTTTTTTGAAACTTTGCATCAGGTAGGTGGAAATAACCACTCCATCATCAGTTGCAATTCCGAATAAAGCAATAAAACCTACCCAAACCGCTACACTTAGGTTGTAGGATTTCATCTGAAAAAGCTCCCGCATATTGGTTCCAAACATAGAGAAATCCATAAACCAACTTTCGCTATACAGCCATAGCATTAAAAAACCACCTGCAAATGCCAATGCAATCGCGGAAAATATCATTAACGAGGTTGAAGTTGATCGAAATTGAAAATACAGAATGAGGAAAATTAACGCCAATACTAAAGGAACAACTATTGCCAATCGTTTTTCAGCCCTGACTTGATTTTCATAACTTCCCGAAAAATGAAAACTAACTCCGGCAGGTACTATTAACTCACCCGAAGCAATTTTATCTTTCAGGTATTTGTCGGCATCTTCCACAACTCTCACTTCCGAAAAGCCCTCTCTTTTGTCCAGAAGGACATAACCCACCAAAAAGGAATTTTCTGCCCTTATCATCATAGGTCCCGGGCGATAATCAATTTCTGCCAGTTCGCCCAACGGTATTTGCTGACCTGTGGGTGTGGGTATTAATATGCGCTTCATTACTTCGGGATTGTCACGCCATTCCCGGGCATATCTTGCACGTATGTTGTAGCGTTCACGTCCTTCAACGGTAGTGGTTAATGGCATTCCGCCCAAAGCCACTTCCAGATACATTTGCACATCGGCTACATTCAATCCATAGCGGGCAATGGCTACACGGTCTATATCAATTTCCAGATAGGGTTTGCCTAAACTTCGGTCAGCATAAACGGCTTCAGTTTTTACCGTAGGAACCTCTTTGAGCAGCTGTTCAACATTCAAGCTGAAGTCTTCAATGCTTTTAAGGTCAGGCCCGAAGACTTTTAATCCCATTGGCGCACGCATACCGGTTTGAAGCATGACCAAACGGGTTTCAATGGGCTGTAATTTGGGTGCGGAAGTCACTCCCGGAATATCGTTTGTGGCATTGACAATTTCATTCCAGATGTCATCCGGTGTCTTAATGTGGTCGCGCCATTGGCGGAAGTATTGACCGTTTCTGTCAGGTATGAGTTCGCCATTCTTGTCTTTAACAAACCCACCTTCATCATCCACTTTAAAGCGTAACGGATAGCCATTTTCATCATTGATGAATTCTGTTTTGTAAAGGATGATATTTTCAAACATGGAAACAGGTGCGGGATCTAAAGCGCTTTCCACACGACCAGCTTTCCCTACCACCATTTCCACTTCGGGAATTGCCTGTACCCGCATATCCAATTGCTGCAAATACTTAATATTGGCTTCCACTCCGGAATGGGGCATTGAGGTAGGCATCAGCAAAAACGAACCTTCATCCAGGGAAGGCATAAATTCTTTTTCCATTCCCGGAAAGGTGTGTGATAAGGAGCTCCAGACAGCATTGGTTCGGATATTCCAACCGATATTGTCTGCAGCTTTTGGTATAAACCCAAAAACGCGGTCAAAGCCCAACCATATATTTACACCAAGCAGGATAATAATAACCGGTAATAGCAGAAAAACTTTTTTATGCCCCAGACACCAGTTCAACAGCGTTGGATAGAAATGAATAAAGACTTTAAATGCACTTAAAACCACTCCGATTATCAAGACAATAAAAATAAAATTAAGCAGCAGGCTGTTTGTCACACCCAAAGGCATCCATTGCTGGGCCAGCAACCAGGAAACTGCTATAGCAACAATGATTATAGTAATTGTACTATGGTGTTTACTGATAAATGTATTGGCTTTTTCTGAAGACAACTTTTGCTCTTGGGCAAGATTTCCGATGATGTTGTTTACCCCAAGGAGAATAAGCACCACACCGGCCCAAACTGACCACCAAAGCACTACAAAGCCTAAAATGATTAAAAACAAGTTCAAGACCACACGGTAAAATTTGCGTGTTGTT
Source organism: Planktosalinus sp. (assembly GCF_059864935.1). Taxonomy (NCBI): domain Bacteria; kingdom Pseudomonadati; phylum Bacteroidota; class Flavobacteriia; order Flavobacteriales; family Flavobacteriaceae; genus Planktosalinus; species Planktosalinus sp. Next base: position 6,693 of record NZ_JCBCCK010000442.1, on the reverse strand, counting down.
TTAAGTGAAAACAGCCAATGTGCAAAAGCAGGCAACATAAACAAGGTGATGATCAATGCTGCCACAAGGGCAAACGTTTTGGTATAGGCCAATGGACCAAAGAGTTTTCCTTCGGCTGCCTGTAAGGTAAACACGGGTAGAAAACTCACAATGGTTGTAGCAACAGCCGTGAGGATTGCTGATGCCACTTCAGTGGAAGCGTTGTAAACTGTCGTAATCAGTGGTTGACCGGGGGGTGCTTCATCAGTATGCCGGAGAATATTTTCACTGAGAATAATGCCCAGATCCACCATCGTCCCAATGGCAATGGCAATACCGGAAAGCGCCACAATATTGGCGTCCACATTCAGGTATTTCATCATAATGAAACACATCAACACGGCAAGTGGCAGCAATGCTGAAATCATTAGGGAAGCCCTTAAATGGAACACCATAATAATGATGACAATGATGGTAATCAATATTTGCAGGCTGATGGCTTCGTTGAGTGTGCCGAGGGTTTCATAAATCAATTCGGTACGGTCGTAAAAGGGTACTATGGTTACTTTTGAAACAGTTCCGTCTTCAAGTGTTACGGAAGGCAATCCCGGACTTATTTCAAGGATTTTATCTTTAACGTTTTGAATGGTTTCCAGCGGATTATCGCCATAGCGTGCAATCACAACACCACCTACGGCTTCTACACCGCCCTTATCCAAAAACCCACTGTGTCCGCGTGGAGCGGGGCCAATATTTACCTTGGCAATGTCACGTATTCGAATGGGGATGTTGTTTGTAACTTTCACCACAGCTTGTTCAATATCCTGAAGGTTTTTTACATAGCCCAATCCCCGCACATAGTATTCCACCAGGTTCATTTCAACGGTGTTTGCCCCAACGTCAAGGTTGCTGTTTCTGATGGCATCTGTGACCATCATCATACTTACATCATGAGCTTTCATCGCTATTGGGTCAAGGTCAACCTGATATTCCTTTACAAAACCGCCAATGGATGCGACTTCCGATACTCCTTCGGCAGCTGTAAGCGCATATCGCACATAATAGTCCTGAATCGTCCTGAGTTCGTGTGGGTCCCAACCCCCCGCGGGTTTACCGTTTTCATCCCGTCCTTCAAGCGTGTACCAAAACACCTGCCCCAATGCTGTGGCATCAGGGCCCAAGGTGGGTGAAACTCCTTCGGGGAGCATATCGGCAGAAAGGGAATTGAGTTTTTCCAAAACCCTGGTCCTGCTCCAGTAATATTCAACATCTTCATCAAAAATGATGGCGATGAATGACAGCCCAAACATTGAAGTACTTCGCACAGAAGTCACTCCGGGCAAGCCAAGCAACGAAGTAGTTAGCGGATAAGTAATCTGGTCTTCCACATCCTGCGGGCTTCTGCCCATCCACTCTGTATAGACAATTTGCTGGTTTTCGCCAATATCAGGTATGGCATCCACCGGCACAGGGTCTCTTGGCAGAAAATCGATGTCCCAATTGAAAGGAGCAGTTACTATTCCCCAACCAACAAATAGCACAAGTAACAATACTGTAACAAGTTTGTTTTCGAGGAAAAATTTTATGAGTTTTGAAAGCATAAAAAAAGATTTTGAATTTTAGCAAATAACAACTGTAAGGCCTCAAAGAATCTTACAATAAGCTTCGCAAGGAAGCCAAACTAAAATTTAAAATCAGATTAAGTATGTTTCGTTAAGGACAATCCGGTCTATAGTGAGCCGGGGCGGGGAATACTGATCAAAAGGGATGTGCTTATCAGAAAGCGGTTCAAAAAGACTTAAATAAGAATAGCTGAACAAAAGTGCAAACTGCAGTGTTTGCAGTTCCTGATTTTCAAATGAAACTTTCAACTCTTCCTGACCTTCCACGGTGATGGAGATGTCTTCACAACAGCCGGGTTTTTGGATTTCGGATTTTGAAGTATCGTGTTCAGCGTGCATTTCCATCCCGCAACTTTTCACTTCAGAAAAAATGGCTTTGTCCACCATATTGCCCCCACAAAAGTGCATATCCACAGTGAAAGACATCGTGGAAAACAGCACTAAAAGTGCCATGAGAGAACCTACTATTTTATGAAAAATGGTTTTCATTGCAAGCAAAGATAGGTAATTTTTTGATTTGTTGTATTTTTTAGAAAAAGCTTAACTATTTGATTTTCTGCTTGTGATAATAAAACGCCGGTAAAAGCAATAGTAAAATGATTGGTTGAATCAAAAAGCGCCTTACGTAAAACAAGACATTATAATTGCTTTCAGGGGAGGCATTTGCAATAAGCCAAACCATCCAGGGAAATAATATCAAAAATGCCAAAGCATACACAAAAGCCGAAAATTTTACTATCCCTTTTTCCTGAAACACTACATAGAGAATTATCAGCGAAATAACAGTGTTGAGCAAAAACCGAAAAGCGGTATGGAGCATTAACTTACCCACCTCAACATCAGGTACTTTTCCGTACAAATAATCCTGTTTAAAAAATTTGAGCAAGGGGTCATAAAACAACTGCGACTCAAAAAGCCTGATGAGAATCAACAGCCCAAAAAGGCCGGCAACAATTGTCCATTTAAGCCAATTTTTCATCATTTTCGCTGTTTAGGGGAATTCGCCGGACCCAAAGCACCCAGAGCAAAAAGACCATGCCATAGATAATGGCCGGAAAAATCACGCCGTGTAAAATATGTTCATATTGTGGGTATTCATACAATGCAATGGCCAAGAGGACAATCCTAAAAAGATTGGCACAATAAATCAATACGGCACCCACAAAAATATAAAGCAAAGTGGGTTTCCAACGCTGATGGAATGCCACTATAAATGCTGCAAACAGTGCGATGACACTCAGTGCATTGCACCCTTCAACTATTCGGGCCAGATAACGGTCGTTGATGATGAGTTTCATCGACGCCTCATTGGGATGTGGAATAATTTCAGCGGTGTACCCAAACCCGGAAGTCAACACCGAAGTTTGCTTTGCCACAAGGTGTGTTATCGGGTCAGGATAGTAAGTCTCTGACTTACCGAAATGTAAATAGGCATTGTAAAGAAGGCTCAACACCAAATAAGTCCCCAAAAAGAGAACGAGAAAGCGGATGACTGATTTGTATTTCTGAAAAAGTGCTTTCAATAATTGCGTTTTGGTTTTAAGCAAAAATAGAGAAAAGAGATGGATAAAATAAAAGAACAGGTTTTTGATAAAATCTATCCATTTTGAATAAATCTATAGTTTGTAAAGAGTAATCTGCGAAAATCAGCGTGATCTGCGGGCTACCATTTTTTCCCGCAGATTTCGCAGATACGCGCAGATAAAAACTTAAAACATGATACTCAACAGCTCTTCTGTTGAAATATCTCTAAAATAAAGTTTCAAATCAAATTGGCTCAACGCTTTTTTAATCACTTCTTCCTCGTGTGGCAAATTGACCATTGCCTTTTCAATGGGCGTGATGTCCCTGATGTGAAAAAAATCACCGGTGATTTGTGCTTTTTTGATGATTCCTTTTTCCACAGTTTAAACATTAAGGAATTTAGGTGCATTAAGGCGATTGCCCTTAACTTCCCTTAACTTCTTAATGGTTCAAAAAATCAGTGTAAATCCGTATAATCCGTCCCGATAGCTATCGGGATCAGTGTGCAAAAAAAATAAACATTAAGGCATTAAGAAGCATTAAGGTTTATATCATAACTACGCTTAACTCCTTAATGTTTTATAAAAACCTAAAACATGATACTCAACAATTCTTCTGAGGTAATATCCTTAAAATAACGCTTTAAATCAAATTGGCTCAACGCTTTTTTAATCACTTCTTCCTCGTGTGGCAAATTGACCATTGCCTCTTCAATGGGTGCAATGTCCCTGATGTGAAAAAAATCACCGGTGATTTGTGCTTTTTTGATGATTCCTTTTTCCACATCCAAATGCACTTCTATCACTCCACCTTCTGAACGCATTCCCTGTTGAAAGTTATATTCGGGTGAGCGGCCAAAATTCCATTCCCAGGTGGCATATTTTTCATCCCTTATTTTTTGAATGGCAGCTAAGTCCTCTTCAGTAAACTCATACATTTTGGCATCGGGAAATGTTGAAAGTATGTGGTTCATAATACGTTCTGTAAACGCTTCCAGAGAAAGTGGTTCCTTGAGGTGGTTGCTGATATTGGTAACACGCTTGGGAACAGATTTTGTGCCTCGCCCCTTATACTTTAACGGATTCACTTTTAAAGCACCGGACACATCTTTCATTTCTGAAGAAAAAAGCAATGTACCGTGATGCATCACCTTGTTTTTAAACACATGTTCGGCATTGCCCGAAAACTTTTTCCCTTCAATGGTCAGGTCATTGCGCCCTTCAAATTTGGCATCAATTCCCAAGCCTTGAAGCACTTCCAGTATGGGTTTGGTATAGCGCCTGAAATCCACCATATCTTCCTTGTCGCTTGTGCGGGTGAAGGTAAAATTGAGGTTTCCCAGATCGTGATAGACAGCCCCACCACCCGAAAGTCGCCGCACCACTTTTATGTCTTTTTCCTTGACATAATCGAGGTTGATTTCGGCAAGTGTGTTTTGGTGTTTTCCCACGATGATGGCATTGTCATTTTGCCAAAGCATAAAGCAGTCTTCATCGATGTGTTTAAAAATATACTCGTCTGTGGCGATATTGAAATAAGGGTCTGTACTGTGGTGTTTGATGCAGAGCATTGGGGTTACAATTTTTGATAAAAATAGGTATTCCCCAAATCAGATAAAAAATTATCTCCCTGTTTATTTTTATTTCATAATTACATAAGTTTAACCCGTTGGGTGAAATAGGATAAAACAAAAAAAGATATTGGATAAGATACTGATTTACAGTATCTTTATGTCGCAAAACAAACCAATATCTTATGTCAAATATAGTAAAAAATTATTTTAAAGTTTTAGAAATTGTAAGTTCTTTTCATATTGTTTTACCCTCTGAAAATCAAGTGGGCAGAAAAAGTAAAATGACTGATATTGAAGTCGTTGCTTTAAGCTTGGCAGCTGAGTTTATGTCAATCGATAGCGAAAACTTCCTTATTTAAGCTAATCGATGGGTGATTAGAAGAAATTATGCTAAATCTTTTTAAGGATTTAAAACCAGGGTGTTAGCAAAAATTACAGCACTAACTTTAGTTCAGTTTATCAATAAGTTTATTTTTGATAGACCTTTAAACAATATTAAAACTCAAATAATTTAATTTCACCCAACGAATTGATTGTTAGCCATATACAAACGGTGGTTATTGGATTTTATGTTGGTATTTATAAGATTTATCCCTTTTAATAATTAAAATGATACTCATTAACTACATCTAGAACATAAGGAATGTCGTCTGTAAAACCTGTTGTTTCCACTCCATTTTTTCTTATAGTCCATTTGATTTTATAATGATATGAATTTTCAGGAACATTATAATATACTATTGAATTGACATTGGTCCCTTCCCATGAAGTTTCTTCATATGCACCAATTATTCCTCCACTTGGCAAATGTTGAGCGGGGAATTGAGTATTTTGCACTCCAAAATTCTCAATACCAGTTCTAAAAGCTGAGGTTAATCCAATTTTGACAAAGTCATTTGAATCAAAAGGATCAGTATTTTTAACATAAATTTTAAACCTAATATATTTATTTACTTTTAGTATAATGTGTTCGTTTGGATCAAAAAGCTTATAGTTATAAGCATGATAATTCTCGTCTGCTCTCACAAGAGCACGAATATGAGTATCAACATCGTCTATCATTGACGCGCTAAAATTACCATTTGCATCAGTTGTTACTGTTTTGGTATCAATAGTTCTATAAGTTGCAAACATACCTGTACCACCAAGATACTTTATCATTTCCAATTGAACTTTTTGATTTGGAACACCTTCACCATTGACTTCTCTTTCTACTGTTCCATTTACTGTAATGTAATTAAAACCATCGTCACTTGAACAACCAGTAATTAATAATAAAAAAGAGAAAATTAAAATTAAGTTTTTCATGATTTATCTTTTAGTTAGTATTCTTCTATTCAATAGTATTTACACCACATTCCTGATTTAAAACGTATTAATAAGGGGGAAAGTATTTAATAAGAATACAGTGAATGTGGTTTTATTGACATTTTGATTTTAAATTATCGATAAGAAAACAAGACACAAACCTTGGTGGAGACTAGTTTTAAAAGTAGTTTTAAAAATTCATCTATTCATTTTTTAAACATCAAATTCGCGAGAACAGTCAAAACAATATCTCGATTTGTTTTAAAAAAAAAAGGGAATCCTAAAAGCAGTAATGAAATCGCAAAAGTCTTTCGGGAATATTTCGGCTTGCTTATATTGGTACTACTGCAAAATGGACACTTTGAACTAACCATGAAAAATTAAAAGATAAAAGATTACCAAAATCCAGATTATGCATATTCCCAAAACTATTTTTAATTGCTATTTTTAAATATTTATTTTTATCTTCAACATTATCATCACCTGAGTTTTCTGTATATGAATCACTAAAAAAACTCAAATCTAGTGGCAACCAGAACTTCCAATTTTATTCCCTCTATCGCATTGTCGTGAAATGATTTTAAATACTTTTGCAAAAAACTTGACTATGACATTCGTCCAACTTAAACCCAAAGTTTCAGAAATTGTAAGCAACACCTCTTTCAGCAAGGAAGAAAAACTGACCAA
>NZ_JCBCCK010000417.1:0-2330 GCF_059864935.1 Planktosalinus sp. | reverse complement strand
TTCCACAGCCGTAGAGAGTATAGAAATTATGGTACAATTTTGGCTTGGGCACCCCATGTCGTTCGAGGTATTTTTTAAACGTCTCCCAGTTAAAACTCTTCTTTTGGCTTCTCCTGTTCAACCATTTAAAGACTAACCGCACTGTCTGGTTGTAGAACTTGTTGATGCTTCTGAAGTTACCGCTCACGCCAAAATACCGGAAATGTCCTGCCAGCATGGAGCACAAAATTCCCCACCACTCTTTGGGGTGCCGGAAGTTTCTTATGCTTTTGAGCCAGATGTTCATTTCTTTCAACTTTGCCTGCATTTTCTTTCTGTCTGTTTTTCTGCCAACTTTGTATCTGCCAGTTCTGGACTTATCAATGAAATGCGTAAAGCCAAGAAAATTGGTACCTACTCAGATTTTAAAATTTTTCATTGACAAGAATTTCGTGAAGATGTAGAATCAACCTCAAAGAGTAGCGGTGGTGACTATGAAAAAGAAGAAAGTACCAGTGTATATCAACAAAGCAGAGTTTCGGGCACTTTCAGAGGATGAAAAAACCGAAGCTTATTTTCAACTGGTTGATTTAATCAGCAAGGGGAAAAAACCGGTAAAAAATTCAGAAAATTCCGGCATGGCGCCATCTTCGGATATAACAAGGCCTCACAAGAGAAGCCAAACGAAAAAATTGTGCGGTCCGCCAAGACACCACCGGGGCACATCTCGCCATTTGGTCAAAAATCCTGACGAAGTTGTTTTTGTTCCTGTCGAAACTTGCCCAAGAACTGGCCAGGCAATCAACAGCAGCAGCAAAAGTTATCAGAGCCACCAAGTAATTGAGATGGAGCCAATGTGTCTGAAAGTCATTGAAATCCGGAGGCAAACAACCACCGGACCTGATGGAAAGACGGTTGTTGCGCCTAACCCTTCCGGAGTGGATGATTATGACCGGTTCGGCCCCAATCTGAAAGCATTCATTGCTTACCTGCGGTTTTCTCTTGATATACCATGGGGCAAGATACAGGAAATGATTGAAGCAATGCTTAAAGAGCGAATCGGCGTTGGCACAATCGGCAGAATTCTCAAACAGGTACAAAAAATTACCAGCTCAGACTACGAATCCTACAGAGATGCATTGCGAAATTCCAATATAGTTGGCTGTGATGAGACGGGTATCCACGTTATGGGCAAAAAATGGTGGGTGCACGCGGCAAGAAATGAAACAACCACATTTTTTCAAGCCGATCCGAGTCGCAGCCATAAGGTTGCAACTTCAATTCTTGGTGAAGATTTTGATGGAATACTGCTGTCTGACTTTTTTGGTGCCTATAATGCACGATTTTATGGTGAAAAAACGGTATTTGCCAAATGCACAGGCAGTCATTTCATGCGGCACATCAAATATGCCATGGAATGTGAAGGATCACAGGGCGGATATGCTCATAAATTATATGAAGTCATCCGGGCAAGCTTGCATCTCAAAAAGCACTGCCGGTTTGGGACAGCATATTTCAGGAAAAAAAGAGGTGAAATACTTAAACAAGCAAGGCATCTTCTTGATGGAAGGGTGAAAAGCAGCACCCATGAGGGAGAAAAGCTGCGAACCTTGTTGCGAAAGTTCTTTGATGATATTTTCCGGTTCCTGTATGTTGAGGAACTTCCTGCTGACAACAATGGAAGTGAACGAGATATTCGCGAGGTGGTACGAAGCAGAAAAATCTCTGGTGCATATAGAACCGAAGCTGGAGTACAACAAATGGCCCAGGTTAAAAGCGTGGTACTTACAGAAAGAAAACAGGGCAGAAATTTTTGGGACTATTTACAGCGTTACTGGGAACCTGTCACATAGATATAATAAAATTTAAAATCTGAGTAGGTACAATAACTTTTTATAGCCAGAATGAAATACTCCCGCAATATTTTACACACAGAGATACTGCGGGAATTTCATGATTTTCAGGTAGTTTTTAAAAAAAACGCGGGAAGTAACAACTAAAAATTCCACACCTCACCCATATCTTCAATATCTGGGTCATCATAGCGTTCCATTCTACCCAGCCATTGAGGCATATTTCTCTTTACATTCGTTTTGAGTTTTTCGTATTCGTCATTCTCTATTTCATTTCTTTCCATCATAAATTGATAAAATTTCTTTAGACTGGCAGCGTTTTGTTTTATTGTGCCAACATTTGCCCACATAGCTTTTTTTATAAACCAGTACCCAAGAAACATTTCGACATTTGAGATGCCATCTTTTGCAGGAATTGCATCTTCATATAAAAGAAACTCATTTATGTAAAAATCAATATTCTTATAATGCTTATCAAGAGTGGTTTCTTTCAACCCG
>NZ_JCBCCK010000391.1:0-2588 GCF_059864935.1 Planktosalinus sp. | reverse complement strand
AAAACATTCATAAAATGATGTTTCAGCAACCCAATGAAGATTACAAAGTCGATAGAGCGGTCATAGAAGCTATTGACAAACTATTAATCCTCCACGCAGACCACGAGCAAAACTGTTCAACCTCAACCGTAAGGATTGTAGGTTCATCACACAGTGGTCTTTACGCCTCACTCTCTGCCGGTATTGCTGCACTTTGGGGTCCACTTCACGGTGGTGCCAATCAGGCTGTTATTGAAATGCTTGAAGCTATTAAAACCGATGGTGGTGATACATCAAAATACATTCAAAAAGCAAAAGACAAAAACGACCCGTTCCGCTTGATGGGCTTTGGACACAGAGTATATAAAAACTTTGACCCACGCGCAAAAATCATCAAAAAAGCTGCTGATGAAGTGCTTAGTGAACTGGGAATAGAAGACCCTGTACTTGACATTGCCAAAGGGCTTGAAAAAGTGGCTCTTGAAGATGACTACTTTGTAGAAAGAAATCTTTATCCAAACGTAGATTTTTATTCAGGTATTATTTACAGGGCTTTGGGTATTCCAACTGATATGTTTACAGTAATGTTTGCCTTGGGAAGACTTCCCGGCTGGATTGCACAATGGAGGGAAATGCGTATACGCAAAGAGCCCATTGGCCGTCCAAGGCAAGTCTATACAGGCTATACACAAAGAACATTTAAACAGATGACCGAAAGGTAAATCAAAAAAAAATAACCTTGAAACTCCATCTTGAGTCATCACGATGGAGTTTTTTCATATTTTTGAATAAAAGTTGTTATGCTTCAGTTAAACGTTAAAGACGAAACTTCAAGGTTGAGAGCAGTTATTCTGGGAACAGCCAACAGCAATGGTCCCACCCCATCTGCTGAAGAAGCTTATGACCCAAAGTCACTTGAACATATCCTTGCCGGAACCTATCCCAAAAATGAAGATATGATTCCTGAAATGGAAGCATTTTTCACTGTTTTAAAAAAATACGACGTAAAGGTTTTCAGGCCTGAAGAAATTAAGGATTACAATCAGATATTTTCGCGTGATATAGCTTTTGTGATTGACGACGTATTCGTAAAAGCAAACATCCTTCCTGAGCGTGAAAAAGAGCTAGAGGCTATTCAATATATTATTGACCAAATTGACCCTAATAAAGTCATCAGGCCTCCTGAAGAAGTCCACATAGAAGGTGGAGATGTAATGCTCTGGAACAATCATATTTTTATCGGAACCTATAAAGGAAGCGATTATAAAGATTATATTACAGCAAGAACCAATATGGAAGGCGTGGAATACATCCGCAACTTGTTCCCTAATAAAATTGTCAAGGAATTTGATTTGGTCAAATCAAAAATCGAAGCGCGTGACAATGCCTTGCATCTGGATTGCTGTTTTCAACCTGTAGGAATAGACAAAGCGATTATTTATAAACAAGGCTTCCGTGAAGAAGCAGACTATATGTATCTGGTCAACCTTTTTGGGAATAAAAATTTATTTCACATCACACGAGATGAAATGTACCACATGAACAGCAATGTTTTTTCAATTGCTCCGGATGTGGTGGTTTCTGAAAGGAATTTCACACGATTGAACAACTGGTTGCGTGAAAACGGATTTACGGTAGAAGAAATTCCCTATGCTGAAATCGCAAAACAGGAAGGTTTACTTAGATGCAGTACTTTACCACTTATTAGAGATTAAGCCTCCCCAACCCCTCCAAGGGAGGGGCTAAATAATTTGATTGAAAATATCAAAACTTTTTACCTTTGCAAGACAAACTTCTGAAAAAATGAAAAAAAATAATACTCCCCCTTCGGGGGATGGGGGGCTTCAGTCCACCAACACAATATTGATGGTGCGTCCGGCAGCTTTCAGGCTCAATGAAGAAACTGCCATTAATAATTATTACCAAACAACAGACACACAACTTCAAAACAAAGATGTCAATAAATTGGCTCAGGAAGAGTTTGACACCATGGTTCAAAAACTAAAAAACGCCGGTGTTAATGTGGTGATATTTCATGATGACGGTTCTCAGGATACTCCGGATTCTGTTTTTCCAAACAATTGGGTTTCATTTCACGAAAACGGAGACATTGCCCTTTACCCTATGTTTGCTGAAAACCGTAGGCGTGAGCGCAGGGAAGAAGTCATCAACCGTTTGGAAGAAACCGGATTAAAAATTAAAAACGTAGTGGATTATACCCCCGCCGAAGATGATGAACTGTTTCTTGAAGGCACCGGAAGCCTTGTCCTAGACCGCATCAACCGGAAGGCCTATTGTGCCCTTTCGCCTCGTGCTGACGAAGAATTGCTCATCGAGTTCTGTGAAGATTTTGAATATACCCCTGTAATTTTTACTACCTACCAGACCGTGAAAGGTGACCGTTTACCCATTTACCACACCAATGTGATGATGTGTATTGCCAAAGATTTTGCAGTGATTTGTCTGGATTGCATCGACGATAAAAAAGAACGTAAAAATGTACTGCAACACTTAAAAGAAGACGGCAAGGAAATCATCGCCATTACTGAAGAGCAAGTCAAGCATTTTGCGGGTAACATGCTTGAAGTATCAGACGACAAAGGCAATTC
>NZ_JCBCCK010000371.1:0-6263 GCF_059864935.1 Planktosalinus sp. | reverse complement strand
CTCCCTCAATTTTGGCAATTTCAGTATAGAGGTCTTCGGTGATTTTGTAGGTCCTGTCCAATGACGAGCCCGGGGGCAATTCCATATTGATAAAAATCACACCACGGTCTTCAGTGGGAACAAAACCTTTGGGCAGGGTTTCGCTCGACCAGTAAATAATACCCACACTCAACACCAGTATACCTACAGGCACCCACTTATTTTTGATAAGAAAGCTTAATGATTTGGTATAGCGCGCCCGGCTCACTAAAAATGCCGTGTTAAAAGCGAGAAAGAATCGCTCCGGCAGGTTTAGTTTTTTGCCTTCTTTGCTTTTATGTGGTTTCAGGAAAATGGCACTCAGCGCCGGACTCAGTGTCAAAGCATTTACTGCCGAAATCAAAATAGCAATAATAAGGGTGACCCCAAACTGTTCATAAAATACCCCGGCCGGGCCTTTGATAAAGGTAATGGGCACAAACACCGCTGCCATCACCAGGGTAATCGAAATAATGGCACCACTGATTTCGCTCATAGCGGTTACCGAAGCTTCCCTGGCGCTTTCTGCACCGGCTTCCATTTTGGCATAAATGGCTTCCACCACTACTATGGCATCATCCACCACAATTCCAATGGCTAAAATGAGTGCAAACAATGAAAGCAGGTTGACGGAATACCCCAGCAAATCCAAAAAGAAAAACGTTCCGATAATGGATACCGGAACGGCTATGGCCGGAATCAAGGTCGTTCTTATATCCTGTAAAAAAATAAATACCACCAGAAACACCAGCAGGAATGCTTCAATCAGGGTCTTTTTTACCTTCCCTATGGAAGCTACCAAAAAGCGGTTGGTGTCATAGTTGATGACATAGTCCAATCCTTCCGGAAAATCAGCTTTGAGTTCTTCCAGCTTGACATAAATTTCTTCAATGATGTCTTGAGCATTGGAGCCCGGGGTTTGAAAAATACCAAAACTGATGGCGGGATAGCCCCTGGAGCGACCTAGACTGGTATAGGAAAAGGCATCCATTTCAATTTTGGCCACGTCTTTTAAATAGAGGTATTGCCCGTTGCCCAATGCTTTGATAATAATGTTTTCATACTGCTCAGGGGTGTTGTAGCGCCCCTTGTATTTGATGACATATTCAAAGGCTTCACCCACATTTTGCCCCATGGAGCCTGCGGCAGCCTCAAGACTTTGTTCACCAATGGCTGCAATCACCTCACGTGTGGAGAGGTTGTAATTGGCCATCCTGATGGGGTCAAGCCAGATGCGCATGGCATAATCCTTTCCGCCAAAAACATTCATATCCCCCACACCGTTGATGCGCTGGATTTCAGGACGCACATAGATGTTCAGGTAGTTTTGAATGTAAGTATCGTCATATTCAGGGTTGGTGGAATATACAGAGGCAAACATCAAGGCCGAACTTCGTTGCTTGTTGACCGTAACCCCGGCACGAATCACTTCTGCAGGAAGTATTGAGTTGGCACGCGAGACCCTGTTTTGCACGTTTACGGCAGCAATGTCGGGGTCAACATCCTGCTGAAAAAATACGGTGATAGAAGCTGAACCTGTATTGCTGGCTGTTGAAGTAATGTATGTCATCCCCTCTACACCGTTGATTTGTTCTTCCAGCGGAACAATCACACTCTGCAGTATGGTTTGGGCATTGGCACCCGGATAGCTGGCATTGATCTGAACCGTGGGCGGAGCAATATCCGGATACTGGGTCACCGGCAATTGTGCCATGCCCAACAATCCCAAAATCACCAGGATAATGGAAATCACAGAGGATAAAACCGGCCGTTCAATAAAGACTTTAAACATTACTGAAACACGGTTTTAAAAGAGTTCATAATTGAGTCAAATTCCACAAGGTTAGGCTTTATGGCGGTGTTGGTGCGTAAACGTCCCACACCCTGCGCCACTATTTTCTGGCCCTTCTCCACTCCGGAAGCAATCACCACCATTTGGTTCACCCGCTCTTTGATGCTGATGGGCGTGGCTATGGCAATGGTATCACCCTGCACGCGGTACACATAAACAATGCCCTGCTGCTCATAAGTGGAGGCTTCGGGGGCTACCAGCACATCTTCATACACTTTGGGCACCCTGATGCTGCCGCTGCTGCCGTTGGCCAGCAATCCCCCGGTATTGGGGAAGATGGCCCTGAAGCTCACCGTGCCCGACTGCCGGTCAATCTGCCCGGTAACGGTTTCTATGGTGCCTTCGTGTTCATAAATGCTACCGTTGGCCATGATTAACTGTACTTTCGGCATGTTTTTAAGCTTTTCATCCAGGGTTTCGCCTTCGGCTGTTTGCAAAAAGGTGATGTAATCCCTTTCGCTTAAAGCGAAATAAGCATACATATTGCGCGTGTCTGCCACATTGGTGAGGGGATTGGCATCATTGGGGCTTACCAGCGCACCTTTCCGGTAACGGATGCTGCCCACAAAACCGTCAACGGGACTTTGAATGTTGGCATAACCAATATTTGCTTGTATGCTGTTGTAAGCACTTTTGGCCTGTGCCAGACGGGCTTTGGCGGTTTCAAGCTGCACGGGGCTGATGATGTTTTTTTCCACCAAAGGGATTAGCCTGTCCACCTCCACCTGTGCGGCATTGATATTGGCCTGAGCGGCCTCGGCATCCTGTGAGAGGGTTTGGGTTTCCAAACGGAAGAGCAACTGACCCTTTCTCACCGCCTGACCTTCATCAACGAGCACATCGGTGATGTAGCCCGACATTTTGGCGCGCACATCACTGTTGGTGGTGCCTTCAAGCCGGGCCGGATATGAGGTGAAAGAAGTCACCGATTTTACGGGAATCTCAAGTACGGGAAACTCGGCGATTTGTGCCACTGCCTGCTGTGGTGCATCATTGCAGGAGGGAAACAGCAACAAAACAAAAAGGGGCAAAGCAAATGACCCGATTTTAAACAGCAATATGTGATTTTTTTTTGTCATAGCAAACAAGTGATTATGAAGCGCTTTCCAGTTTACTTAGGGTGGCTTCCAGTATTTTTTTGGATTCTTTTAAATGGTCGATATAGATGGTGGTGTAACACAGGTTTTCCTTGTAAGTTTTTAAGTCAAAAGCCTTCAAGTAAGCCGAAGTTTTACCAAAGAGTTCAATTTCTTTTTCAATGATTGTATTGTAATTGGCCAACCTTAACCTGAGGTGGTTTTTCTTGTTTTTAAAATACCGCTTTCGGTCACCGGCTTTGGTAAAATAATCCACTTTATCAGTTTGCATCAGCAGGTTGATACTGGTGGAAACCGAACTTTTACTGGCTTCGCTTTGTTCCAAAAGCTGCTCAAAAGTCATCCCGTCATAACCGTTTAAAATCAAAATGGAATAGATGCGGCAAGCAAGCGGAGGTAAGTGGTAGAGGCCTTCAAAATGCACCCCCAGCTCTTCTATGAGTTCTTCTTTGCTTGCTGTAACCATGGAAAAATGGAATTAAGAAAAACAAATTTAGTTTTAGTTCGGAATAAACCAAACCAAACGAAATTAAAGATTTGTTAAATAAAGTGGTGAGTTTGTGAGAGGTGAGAGGTGAGTGGGTATATAGTTTTATCTGTGGAACTCTGTGCCTCCTCTGTGCAACCCTGTGGTACAGCAAGCTGAAGTATTTAAAAATCACAAATAGGAAATACAAACCCACAACCCCCATGCTTACACCCCCACGCTCACCCCAGGTCCGCCATAGGCGGAGAGAGTCCACCGCGCAGAAAAAATTCCAAATCTCAAATTCTAAGCTAAAACTAATCCCGGCCTACGAAAGGGTTCCGTAAAAAAATGAAGTGAGCGAAGGAGGAAGAAAAAATCCTTGACATTCTAAATCGTTCATAAACAAAAGAGTGTGTTGGAGTTTCCTAATTTTTAATTCAAGCAAGAACCTTTATTTTTTCGCCGCAGCGAACGAAATTTTTAGGAACGCTTTCGTCAGCCTAGCGTTTTTTGGTTCTTTTTTGGGCAATGCAAAAAAGAACAAAAAGGTTGTTTTAAACTAGCTAACTTCAAAATTACAATAATTGGGATTTAATATTTGAAAAATTCTGAATGAAAAATAACGTTCTTATCTATTAAGTAGTTCGTCGCTCCCATGATTCCCTTGCCCCAGCTACTTTGCAGCTTCGCCGCACGCTGTCGCAGAAGCTTTACCGCGTGTCGCAATAGCTTTAGCGGTGGCACAGCGTAGGTGCCCTGAAGCTATGAAGCGCAAGGCGGTGAACCCCAATCCCAAGCCTATATATCAGCATAAACCCCACAAAAAAAATCAACCACATTTAGGCAAGCCTAACCAAAAACTTTGAACCTTGAACCCCTACCCCGAAAGCCGTTCCACCAAAACCGGTATTGAAATCCTGTACAACAACAGCGCAATCACAAACAGTGGGATGCAAGCCGCAATAACAATCAAAAAGTAAGTCAAATACTCCGGGCTGTTACCCACCGCCAGGTCGCGGCCGGTGAGGATGATGGGCGTTAAAGGGTTGAGCTCCATCAGGGTTTTCATGGTGCCTTCTTTGGGAATGGCATAAACCACAGGGGCGGCATACATCAAAAACTGCATCCCGAAAGTGATGATTTTACCCACATCCTTATACAACAATCCCAGAGGGGTGATAAAGAGACCAATGGTGGTGCCAATCAACAGTCCGCCTAAAATGGCCAGGGGAAACAGCAACAAGCTCCACTGTAGTCCCACACCATAGAGAAACACAAAAATAAGTAGCAATATGATTTTTACAGAGGTATTGAACAACAGCTTATAAATGCCCGAGAGGATCAACGCCTCTTTGGGAAAATTGATTTTGGAAAGAATGCCCCGTGCCGCATTGGTACTTTGCATAGGCGAATTGATTGCCTCAGTAATAATCGACCAAATCAGGGTTCCGGTAAACACAAACAGGGGATAGGGAATCCCCGTATCAGACAGCCGCACCGTGCCGGTTCCGTTCAGTACAATCCAAACCAAAGCTGTGGCCAGCGGAGTAATAAACGCCCACAATATCCCAAAATAAGACTGCCGGTACATCGCCTTGATGTCACGCACAGCAAGTTGCCACGCCAAAAACCGGGAGCTTTTGATGTCCTTAATACTCTCCTTAAGCAACCGCCCGGGTCGTAGCCGGCTTTCTTTTTGGTAAATGCGGGTTTCCAAATTTGGTTATTGGTTATTTGTTATTGGTTGCTAAGATAGAAAAATTACAAATTCCAAGTGTCAAAATTCCAAATCTCAAAGCCCGAACACTGCAATCCCCCTTCGCGCCCCTTTGCGAAAAACCTTTGCGACCTCTGCAGCTTCGCCGCACGCTGTCGCAGAAGCTTTAGCGTAGGTGCCCTGAAGCTATGAAGCGCAAGGCGGTGAACCCCAAGCAAGAGTGAGCAACAAATTCGCAAATAACCCCAGCCGCATACCCCCCGGTCCGCCATAGGCGGAGAGAGTCCACCGCGCATTAAATCTTAAATAAAACCTCTGTGCAACTTTGTGCCTTCTTTGTGAAACTCTGCGGTACAACTTTATCAATACCTTATTTAAAAACTCCAAAACTTGAATAGTGATTAGTTAATTGTTAATCTTTTAAACATAAATCGATATTCGTTATTCCCTCAATTATCCTTATTTTTAAACCCAAAACTGACAGTAACACCCTTGAAAGAACCTAACACACATCAAGACGAGCCCCTGGTTATCGTTGAAAACCTCTCCAAAAAGTTCTGCAAAGACCTCAAGACCAGCTTGTGGTATGGCGTCAAAGACCTGTGGAGCGGGGTGATGGGCAACAAAAACGAACGCCTGTTGCGCGACAAGGAGTTTTGGGCGGTGAAAGACATTAGTTTTACATTGCGCCGTGGGGAGTGCCTGGGATTGATTGGCCACAACGGCGCAGGGAAGAGCACCCTGCTCAAAATACTCAACGGACTCATCAATCCCGATGCCGGCAAGGTGACCATCAAAGGCCGGGTGGGTGCTTTGATAGAACTGGGTGCCGGCTTTAACCCCATTTTAAGCGGACGTGAAAACATCTACAACAACGGTGCTATCCTCGGGTTTAGCAGAAAAGAAATTGACAGCAAATTGGAAGAAATTATTGCCTTTGCCGAGTTGGAAGAATTTATCGATATGCCCGTGCAGAATTACAGCAGTGGGATGAAAGTGCGCCTGGGCTTTGCCGTAGCGGCACAGATGGAGCCTGATGTACTCATTATTGACGAGGTACTGGCGGTGGGCGATCTGGGCTTTGTATTGAAGTGTTTTAATCAAATGGAT
>NZ_JCBCCK010000354.1:0-10615 GCF_059864935.1 Planktosalinus sp. | reverse complement strand
GAATATGAAACTGAAATCCCTGATTTTTTTGGTTACAATGTCTATAAAAGTGGATATATACCTATTGAAAACACACAAAAACTTACTGTAGGCCACATCACTTTAAAAAACTCAACAAAAAACAGATCCAGCCAAGCACTTGGAGTTGGAGGAGCTCCGGATGCAAATATGCAGTTCACTTCAATTTTAACAAAATTTACCGCTAATGATGTGCCTAAACTTGAAAATGAAACTTTTGTAAACAACATTCAAAATTATACAGGTTCTATTTCCTATGAATTAAGTTGGAATGAAGTACCCGGAAACAATAGAGAAAATTATGCTCAATCCTGGGAAGACGTTGCCCGGTCAATTTACAAAGACAAAAGGTTTGGAACTGAAATGAATAACACCGTTTTTTTAAATCAAACCGTTGCAGATTTAATTAAGAATGAAGACAATTTAATTCAAAGGATTGATATAATATTAAACTTTTTAAAGTCAAAAGTCAAATGGAATGGCAAATATGGACTTTTTACTAAAAGTAGTTTAGAAGAGACCTACTCACAAAAGAACGGCAATGTAGCTGAAGTAAACTTATTACTCACAGCCATGTTGAGAAAAGCAGGGCTAAACGCAAACCCAGTATTATTAAGTACCCGATCATACGGGATACCGCTCTTTCCAACAAGAACAGGATTTAACTATTTGATTTGTGCTGTACAAATCAATAATCAAACAATTTTACTTGACGCCACTGAGACATTTTCTGATCAAAATGTACTACCGGAAAGAGCGTTGAATTGGTTTGGAAGATTAATTAAAGGTGATTTTAGTGTTGAAGAAGTTAATCTAATGCCAACCGCATTGGCTCGAAATATTACCAATCTTAATGTTGAGGTACTTGAAGGCGGAAAGCTATTCGGTAAAGTTAGGAACGCTTATACAGGAAACTTTGCATTACGTAAAAGAATAGAATATAACTCATTGGGGTCTTTAAAACTAGAAGAGTATCTTGAAAATCAGCATCAAACACTTGATATTGATAACCTTCAACTTCAAAATATGAATAATACTAAAGCTGCATTGTCAAAAACATATGAATTTAAAAGCAGTAATAGCTATGATCTAATTGGAAGCAATATCTACCTGAATCCACTTTTCTTTTTAACAGTAACTACAAACCCATTTAAAAACCAGAAAAGAAATTATCCGATTGATTTATCTTTTCCTTTTTCGAACACAATTTCTGTAAACATTGAAACACCTCAGGGTTATGAAATACAATCAATCCCCAACTCTTCAAGTTTTGAATTGCCTAATAATATAGGAACGTTTTCAATGACCTATACCAAAAATGAAAGAACCATACAAGTAAGATACAATCTTGAAGTAAGAGTTGCCATTTTACCTGCTGAAAATTATAAAATGATTAAAGACTTTTATGAAACTATAATTGAAAAGCAGTCTGAAAAAATTATCCTCAAAAAAACTTTATAATCAACTAAATAATATTATAATGAAAAACTTTCTTTTACTACTACTTGCATTTTTGTTTGTAAATGATATCCAGTCTCAACGCTACGATTTCGGAAAAGTTTCAGACGATGAAATCACACAAACCATTCACCATCTTGATCCTGAAGCCCCGGCAGCAATTCTTTACAAAAGGGGAAAAGCTTCATTACAATATGAAGACGGCTGGCAGTATGTTTATGACTTTGAAGCACGGGTAAAAATTTACAATCAGGAGGGTTATGATTATGCCACCATAAGTGTTCCGCTATACAGGGTTGGCGCTGGAAGAAATGAAATTTTTTCAAATTTCAGGGGGTTTACCCACAATATGGAGGGTGGAAAATCAGTCAGGGAACGTGTGCGTAACAGCGATATCTTTGACGAAGACGTCAATGAATATTGGGACTTAAAAAAAATTACCTTTCCCAATGTTAAGGAAGGTTCTGTACTAGAATATACTTACAAAATTGTCTCTCCTTATTATTATTCACTACCTGAGTTTGAATTTCAGGACCAAATTCCCGTTGATTATGCAGAATACTCTATGGAAATTCCCGAATGGCTGGGCTATAAAACCTATAGTAAAGGATTTTTTCCCCTTTCTCGAGATGTAAAAACAGCCTTAGGTGAGTTTACTTTATCCTATGTGCCAAGTCAAACTTCCGGAACAACAGCTTTAGGTTCTCACAGGACACATTACGCAACTGAAACACTCACAAAAACGACAACAACTTATACCGCCAAAGACGCCCCAAAAGTGGTCCAGGAAGAGCATATGAACAATTTTAAGAATTACATAACCTCTGTAAAACCTGAGCTTGAATGGATAAAAATGCCCAGAAACCCTTTAAAAAATTTTTCCACAACCTGGGAAGACATTGCTAAAAATATTTATAAAAGCCGAAGTTTTGGCGATGAACTCAATGCGAAAAATTATTTTGAAGGCGACCTGAAAGCTGTACTGCAAAACACTACCACATCAGAGGAACGTGCATTAGCCATTTTTGAATATGTTAAAAGCAGAATGAGTTGGAACGAAATGACCGGTTTCTATGCTCAAAAAGGTGTTAAAAAAGCTTTTTCAGAACGAACAGGAAATGTGGGGGACATCAACCTGATGTTGGTGGCCATGATGCGGCATGCACAACTCAATGCCAGTCCGGTTTTGGTAAGCACTAAAAGAAACGGGATTCCGCTTTTTCCCACCCGAACAGGGTTTAACTATGTGATTTGCGCCGTTGAGATAAACAATAAAACCTTACTTTTTGATGCTACAAATAAATACAGCACTCCCAATGTTTTACCGGAACGCACTTTAAATTGGTTTGGAAGATTGGTGAAAAATGAAGAGCAAAACCAACAAGTGGGGTTGATGCCCGGAACTGCTTCACGCCGCATCGTGAATATGGAAGTGAATGTGAATCCCAATGCTTCAGTTGATGGGAAATACAGGTTATCGTTAACAGACCACCACGCACTTAATTTTAGAAACAGTCACGCATCAAAATCAGAAACGGCTTATCTCGATGAGCTCGAAAAAAGAATGGGTGATTTTGAAGTTTCAGACTATTCCATTCAAAACAAAACAGATGCTTATAAACCTTTGGTTGAAAGTTACAATTTCACCAAAGAAAGTGCCTTTGATATTATTGGGGGTAAATTATATATCAATCCGATGTTTTTTGAAGCATACAGCAAGAATCCGTTTACTTCAGAAACCCGGGTATATCCCATTGATTTTTCATTTGCTAAGTCACACGCATATATGGTTGCCATAAACATCCCCGAAGGCTATCAGGTAGAATCCATTCCGGAATCTGTGGTTTATCAACTGCCTGACGGGCTGGGCGAATTTAGGTTTATGATTTCAAACACAGACAATGCAATACAACTTAGGGTAACAGAAGAAATCAAAATTGCCCTTGTTCCGGCTGACTACTATCAGGCATTAAAAGATTATTTTGGTGCGATAGTTACCAAACAAGCGGAAAAAATCATACTTTCGAAAATATAATTTTTAAAGTATGAATATTCAAAACGCACAATTTGAGGTAGACAACTGGATCAAACAACACGGAGTCAGATATTTTAACGAATTGACCAATATGGCTCAACTCACAGAAGAAGTGGGTGAGGTGGCTCGCATCATAGCCCGTCGTTATGGTGAACAAAGCGAAAAGGAAAGTGACAAGCAAAGTGACCTGGGCGAAGAACTCGCCGATGTCATTTTTGTGGTGCTTTGTCTGGCCAATCAAACCGGGATTGACCTTCAGCAAGCCTTTGACAAAAAAATGGAGCTAAAGACAAAGCGCGACCACGACCGCCATCAAAATAATGAAAAATTGAAGTAGCCTTTCGGTTTGGTGTTTGTATTTTTACATACACTAAAAGCTTGTTTTTCATCATGGTTGTTTTCCTGACTAAAAATAAAATTGTTTCAAACGCCCACATCAATATTTGCGGTTCAAAAAGCGAATCCAACCGTCTGTTGATACTGCAGAAATTTTTTAAAAGCATAGAGATTCAAAATCTATCTTCAGCTCAGGACACCAAGCTTCTCACGGAGGCATTAGATTCAAATAGTAATGTAGTTGACATTCACCACGCTGGCACGGCCATGCGTTTTCTCACGGCTTATTTTGCCTGTCAGCCCGGCAGGGAAGTTTTACTCACCGGTTCTGAACGGATGAAAGATCGCCCCATAAAAATTTTGGTCGATGCATTGAGAACACTTGGTGCTGAGATTAGCTATAAAGAAAAAGAAGGTTTCCCTCCGCTTCAGATTTCCGGAAAAAAAATCACTGATACTAAAGTAAGCATTGACTCAAGCGTGAGCAGCCAGTACATTTCGGCATTGATGTTAATTGCCCCGTCATTTGAAAATGGTTTGGAAATTACCCTTTCAGGAAACAAAACATCCCTCCCTTACCTGCAAATGACCGTTGACCATTTAACTGAACTGGGTGTTGACGTTGATTTTTCAGAATCTAAAATTGTTATAAAACCCTTTAAGGGAAAACCAGAAAAAACCGGCTTTACAGTTGAATCAGATTGGTCATCAGCGTCTTATTTTTTTAATGTAATTGCTTTTTCACCGGTTGGAACAAGCTTAAAACTTTCAAGTTTTTTCCCAAAAAGCAAACAAGGGGATGCTATTTTACCTGAAATCTTTAAGCATTTTGGAGTGGAAACCACTTTTGAAAATAATACCATTTTTATAAAAAAAATATCTCAGATTTACCCGAAAAAGCTCCAACTCAATTTGCAAGACACCCCCGATTTGGCACAAACTATTGCAGTATGCTGTTTTGGGCTAAACATTCCGTGTGAGTTGACAGGATTGCACACTTTAAAAATCAAAGAAACAGACAGATTGCAGGCTTTGAAAAATGAAATTTCAAAACTGGGTGGAAATTGTAAAATAACTCTTTCAAGTCTGGTGTTGAAATCAGGCTCAAATTTTAATTTTGAAACCCCAATTACCATTTCGACTTATAATGACCACCGAATGGCCATGGCATTTGCAACGCTTTCGTTTTTGTTTCCCATAAAAATTGAAGATAAAGAGGTTGTTGAAAAATCATATCCCGAATTCTGGGACGACTTTAAAAAACTCGGAATTGATGTAACACCAGTAAAATAGGGGCTTTGTAAATTCTATTTTCTTTTTTCAAATATATATCCCGTTTTACTTGACAACGCCTGTTTTGAGGTTGTATATTTGCAGCCTTGTTAAAATCAAACCTTAAACACACGTATGAAGCTATCACACTTTGATTTCAATTTACCCCCCGAATTACTTGCTGAATACCCAACCCTTAACCGCGATGAGTCAAGACTGATGGTTTTGGACCGAAAATCCCAAACCATAGAGCATAAAATGTTCAAGGATTTAATCGACTATTTTGATGAAGATGATGTGTTGATTTTAAACAATACCAAAGTTTTTCCTGCCCGTCTATATGGAAACAAGGAAAAAACCGGGGCCAAAATTGAAGTCTTTTTATTGAGAGAGCTCAATGCCGAAACCCGTTTATGGGACGTGCTGGTTGATCCTGCACGAAAAATCAGAATTGGAAACAAGCTCTATTTTGGAGAGGATGAAACATTGGTTGCTGAGGTAATTGACAACACCACTTCAAGAGGTAGAACCCTGCGTTTTCTTTATGACGGGACTTATGAAGAGTTCAGGAACAAACTCACTGAACTTGGTGAAACACCGCTTCCCAAATACATTTCTAGAACTGTAGAACCCGAAGACGCCGAGCGCTACCAAACCATATATGCCAAAACCGAAGGAGCTGTTGCCGCTCCCACAGCCGGTTTACACTTTTCAAAACATTTGCTGAAACGCCTTGAAATTAAAGGGGTTAAATTTGCTGAAGTGACACTTCACGTTGGTTTGGGAACGTTCAGCCCGGTAGAGGTAGAGGATCTTTCCAAACATAAAATGGATTCAGAAGAATATGAAGTGGATGAGACCTGCACAACGATTGTAAACCAGGGGAAAATCAAAAAGAAAAAAATCTGTGCAGTGGGTACAACAGCAATGCGCGCCATTGAAAGCACGGTTTCTTCTAAGGGAACTTTGAACCCTTACAAAGGCTGGACCAACAAATTTATTTTTCCACCACATGAATTCAGTATAGCCAATTGTATGGTGACTAATTTTCATACACCAAAATCCACACTATTGATGATGGTTTCAGCTTTTGCCGGCCACGATTTTATCAAGAAGGCCTATGCCGAAGCCATTAAAGAAAAGTACCGTTTTTACAGTTACGGCGATGCAATGCTGATTTTGTAAAAATCAAAATTTAACTATTAAAAATCCTCACTACGTTAAAATTGTTGGGGATTTTTTATTTTTTTATGGTTTTTAGCTGAAATTAAATTACTTTAGTGACTCGTATGTCATTTAGCTTATGAAAAAATCATTACTGCTTCTATTTTTGTTTGTCTTTTCAGGTCTTTTCGCTCAAGTAACCAACGAGGATGAGCCACTCAGTTGGAAGATAACCCAGTTGAGAAATATCTCTCCTTTGCTTATGGCTGAAATAGATTTAAATGCATTAATGACAGAAGATCAAGTCAATGATACCAAGCTGGATGTACCATGGCGTTTTGGGACAGAAATTTTAGTTGATTTAAACACCAATAATTCCGGTACTTGGGATGTGTTGGAAAACGGTGACCGTATATGGAGGTTAAACATATTATCACCCGGCGCCAATACACTCAACTTTATTTTTAACGATTTTTACTTACCCCCTGGAGCAACGCTTTATTTATATAATGACGATAGATCAGATTTATTGGGAGCTTACACCTCAGCACAAAACAGAAACGATAATTTTCTTGGCACCTGGTTTGTTGACGGTGATAATATTTGGCTTGAGTATTTTGAACCGCGTTCACAGCGCAACAAAGGAAGATTACAGCTTTCAAAAGTGGTGCATGGTTACAGGTCAGTAGCGCAAAACATCGTCAATCGTGGATTGAACGATTCAGGACCCTGTAATTTGGATGTGGACTGTTCCATTGGTGCAGACTATGACGATATTAAAGACGAGTTGAAGCGTTCAGTGGGATTGTTTATAATGGGGGGGGCAGTATGCACCGGAACGCTCATAAATAATACCGAAAATAACAACGCACCTTATTTTTTAACTGCAAACCATTGCAATATTGGTAACCCTGCAACTTGGTCCTTTCGTTTTAACTGGATAAGTCCAAGCCCTGTTTGTGCACAAAATCAAAATAGTACTAATAGTTCCTGGAATCAAACTGCCAGCGGCGCAACACTGCTTGCCACTAACACAAAATCTGATTTCATGTTGGTGAACATTGATGCTAACCTTCCTTCATCGTGGAATTTGGTTTGGGCAGGATGGAATAGGAGCACCACTGAGGTACCTCAATTTACGGTGGGGATACACCATCCCGAAGGAGATATTATGAAGGTATGTAGAGACAATCAATCTCCAACACGACAGACATTCAGCTTTAATGGCGACGCTTCTGCAAGAATGTGGCGTGTGGGCAATTGGGAATTGGGCGTAACAGAACAAGGGTCTTCAGGTTCTGCGTTGTTTGACCAAAACGGTAGAATTGTAGGTCAACTGGCTGGAGGTACAGCAGCCTGTTCAGGAACTTCAAACAATGGCGGGTTTGACATTTACGGAAGATTTGAAACTTCCTGGAATTTTGGAACAACAAATAACACGAGGCTTTCAAACTGGCTTGACCCCAGCGGGACAGGTGCTATAACTACTGATATACTTAGCACGCCTGACTTTCAGTTTATTGGTAACATTTCCATATATCCCAATCCCGCAAGTAATGTGATTTACATTATGAATAACAATTCTTCGCAATTAAACTATGAGTTGTATGCTGTAACCGGTCAAAGAATGAAAGCTGACATGCTTCCTTTTACTAACAATGAAATAGGTGTTCACGACCTGGCGGAAGGGGTTTACTTCCTGAAGTTGTTTGACGGGGTGACAAACAGCTCTATGGTTAAACGAATTCTGATTAAAAAATAATTCACGTTATCCCCTTATACATCTCAACGATTTTTTAAATTACCTGAAGCGCACCAATTTCTCCTTTGAAACCGAAGCCGTCCTGAAAACTTCTTAGGAGGTTTTATTATTTCACCCCATACTATAGTTTATAATTATTAAATGCCATACAAGTAATAATAGAAAATTTCCCTATTGCAATTTGTTCAGGTGAAATAACTTAATTTAAATTGTTCTACTTTTGCAGTATGAAAAATGCAAAGAAAGATATAAGGGCCATATCCAAAGAAGAATTGCGTGAATTTTTTGTAAGTATTGGCGATAAAGCTTTTCGTGGTGACCAGGTCTATGAATGGCTTTGGAATAAAGGAGTGCATACATTTGAGGAAATGACCAATCTTTCTTTGGCCACTAGAGAACATCTTCAAGCAAACTTTACCATCAACCACATTCAGGTGGACCAGATTCAAAAAAGTGCAGATGGCACCATTAAAAATGCTGTAAAGCTGCATGACAATCTAGTGGTTGAATCAGTTTTGATACCTACAGCTTCGCGAACCACTGCTTGTGTTTCTTCACAGGTGGGTTGTAGTCTGGATTGTAAATTTTGTGCGACAGCCAAACTGAAACGTATGCGCAACCTCAATCCCGATGAAATCTATGACCAGGTGGTGGCCATTGATCGTGAAAGCAAACTGTATTTTGACCGGCCACTTTCAAATATAGTATTCATGGGAATGGGCGAACCTTTGATGAATTATAAAAATGTTTTGAAATCAATTGAAATGATTACTTCAGAAGAAGGACTGGGTATGTCGCCCAAACGTATTACTTTATCAACATCAGGTGTGCCCAAAATGATAAAGAAGCTGGCAGATGATGAAGTAAAATTCAAACTGGCGGTTTCTTTGCACAGTGCCATTCAGGAAACTAGGGAATATATTATGCCTTTTGCAAAGTCGTTTACACTTAACGATTTAAAAGATGCGCTACAATATTGGTATTCAAAAACCAAAAGCAAAGTGTCTTATGAGTATGTGGTTTGGAAAGGAATCAATGACAAGAAAGAAGATATTGACGCCTTGGTGAAATTTTGTTCCTTAGTTCCTTGCAAAGTCAATTTGATTGAATACAACCCCATTGGGGAAGATGAGTTCAAGCAAGCAGATAATGAAACAATCGAACGTTACATTGCCGCTCTTGAAAACAAAAGAATACCTGTAACCGTTAGACGAAGTCGGGGTAAAGATATTGATGCTGCCTGTGGACAACTAGCCAATAAGCAATAAAAAAAGGCTTCCTTATTGGAAGCCTTTAAAATATTATAAATTGAAAGAGATTATCTCTTAGCTAGTTTGAAAGTAGTTGTTTGTCCATTTGCAACAACGTTAACAATATAAACCCCTGATTTTACAGATGATAAGTTAATTACTTCGTTAGTTGAAGAAAGGTCTTTTTTAATCACTTGTTGACCCAAAACATTGAAGATAGAAATGTTACTGAAAGCTTCAGCAGCATTGATAGTCAGGTTTTGAGTTTGAGGGCTGAAATAGTAGTTAAAGCCATCAATATTGTTGTCTGAAATACTTAGTGTGCCATCAACAACTACATTGTCAACTGCTGCACCAAATTGCCATCCACCATCATCGTCATAAATAAACCTAACTTGAAAGTTAGCATTTGCATATGGGGTAATATCAATAATTTCATTAAGGAACATATCATTAGGATCTGTAGTGCTTGTATTAGCAGCGTCTCCTTGTACAAACAGAACTTCAACCCAATTAGAACCATCAAAAACCTCAACTGTTAAGGTTGGTTGAAATTCAAATAAAAGATTAAAGTAATCAAAGCTTAAAGTTAAATTTGAACCGCCAGCTAAATTGATAACGGGAGATGTCAAGGTCGAATTGTCAGCATTTGGTCCATCAGCATCATCATCAATTAAGGCGATGTTACTATTAAACTGTAATGGTCCAGGACCCCAAGGACTAGATGATAAATTTGGGAAAGCTTGATCTGCTACTTTCCATACTGCATCGCCAGTATTTGATACAACTGTCCAACTTCCAAAACCTAATTCAAAGTCTTCTTCAAAAATTTGTGCATTCATTCCAACAGCTACAAAAAAAGCTGCCATTAAAAGTGTAATTTTTTTCATGATTATAGTTTTTATTAGTTTAATACAGTTGCTAAGATACTAATTATATTAGTGCTCGCAATCAAAATTAATAAAATATTTGCTTCTTTTTTTATTTATCTTTGACTCAGCATGAAAGTAGTATCCCAAATAAAGCAGCCCATAGTTGAAGAAATGGAACTTTTTGAAAAAAAGTTTTTTGCTTCCATGTCTTCAAATGTTGCATTATTAAACCGCATTACCTACTACATTGTTAATCGAAAAGGGAAACAAATGCGTCCCATGTTTGTCTTTTTAATCGCCAAAATGGTCAATGAAGGTCAGGTGGAAGAACGCACTTATCGAGGGGCCTCGGTCATTGAATTGATACACACCGCAACTTTGGTTCACGATGACGTTGTTGACGACAGCAATCGCCGGCGCGGCTTTTTCTCCATCAATGCGCTGTGGA
>NZ_JCBCCK010000348.1:0-5869 GCF_059864935.1 Planktosalinus sp. | reverse complement strand
GTGCATTGCTTTTACGGCAAGTACACGTCTATTGTCAACAACTGATTCTTTGATTTCATCGAGATAGTCGCCTGAGGCAGCCTGTGCAAGGGCAGTATTGAATGAGCCGTTTATTTTTCCTTTCATCCCGGTAATGGCCCTTCTGATTACCGCCAGTTCGGGGGTGGCGTCGTCTTTGATTTCGCCAAAGCGGTCGATGATAGCTTTAATGGAATTAACAATATGATTTTCAAGTTCAATGCGATCAGATTTATGATGCAATTGCACGTAAAACTGCTTGTTTTTTTCGAAAAATGTCAGCAAGGCTTTGGTGGTTTCGCAAATGCTCAGGATTTTTCTAAACGAACCTATTTCAAGTGTACTGTTTTCAACTCCAAGCAGGTGAATTTCGTGAAAGACAGCATCAAAACCATGATTAGGAATGGGGTTGTCACCTTGGAGTGAATTAAAATATTCATAAACTTCCCTGAGCGATTTAATGGTTTTTTCGGGAGTTGGATAGGGTTTCCATTGCAACAATTTTTCCTTACCGGAATCGGTGACACAAAGTTGTGAAGTCTGTTCTAAAATGGTGTGAAACTCCAGGTCCTGAAGTGTTTTGGAATCTATTTTAATCATTCGTGAATTTCTGCTTACTTTTAAGGCTCATTTATTTTTGTAAAAGTAAGGATAATGCAGGTAAAAATTGACCCAAGTTGGCTGCCAAAACTTCAGGCAGAATTTGAGAAACCCTATTTTAAGGAGTTGACAGCGTTTGTACAAGCAGAATATACCCAACATCGATGTTTTCCACCGGGCAATCAGATTTTTGCAGCTTTTGACCATTGCAAATTTGACGATGTAAAAGTGGTGATTTTAGGTCAAGACCCTTACCACGGACCCGGACAGGCCAATGGTTTGTGCTTTTCAGTGAATAACGGTATTCTAAAACCGCCATCATTGCAAAATATTTTTAGGGAAATCTTTCAGGATTTAGGAATCCCAATTCCCGAAAGCGGCAATTTGGAACGCTGGGCAGATCAGGGGGTGTTTTTGTTAAATGCCACACTCACCGTAAGGGCGCATCAGGCGGGAAGTCATCAAAATAAAGGCTGGGAGGTTTTTACCGATAAGGTAATTGAAACCATTTCCAATGAAAAAAAAGGCGTAGTTTTTATGCTTTGGGGTGGTTATGCTAAACGAAAACAAAGTCTTATAGACAGTAATGAGCATTTGGTTTTAACTTCGGGTCATCCTTCGCCCTTGAGTGCTAACAGGGGAATGTGGTTTGGAAACAAACACTTCAGTACTGCCAATGCATATCTGAAATCATTGGGTAAAAAAGAAATAAACTGGTAAAATTTAAAGGGGATGGGAATTAATTATTTAGCTGAAAAGAAGGGGATTATTCTTCGCCCGGAGGGGTTTGAGAATCAGAAACATCGTTACAGCTAAAGTGTAATAACAAAAAATTTAAAGCAACCAGTGCACCGATAATAAGTAAAACTGTCAACATATTCAATGGTTATTTCTAATTAGATGAGTTTGACTAAAAAAGGTTGCGTGAAGATGGAAAAAATAATTAAAAATGATGAATAATTTTTTCGGAAGGTAATTTTTTGTCAACTAATTCCAGGTCCATCAATAGTGACTGAACACTATTAAGGTCTTTGTTTTTAAGTTGTTGTGAGCTCCATTCGGTAAGTGAAAGCCATTCCCTGACATCTTCTATCTTTTGTCCGTAGCGTTTTGAAAGTTGCAGGTCAATATCCTCGATTTGTTTGAAATTTTTAGTCACTGAATTGATTACTTCTAAAATCGCTTGAATACCTTCCGGATCGTTTTCCAGAATTTCATTTCTTACGGCAATGACAAAACAAGGCCAGGGGGTAGGGCAGTTGCCTACTCTTCTAAAAACTCCTTCGTCAACATAAGGTTTTGTGGTAAACTTTTCCCACATAAAATAATCGCCTTCACCATTGGGCAATCCGTTTAATGCACCTTCTAAATCGTCAATGACTTTGAATTTTAAATCGTTTTGAATGTTCCAGTCGTTGTTTTTGGCATTGATGAAGGCCATCAAATGTGAGCCGGAACCATAACGACTTATGGCTGCTTCAGCTCCTTTTAAATCGCTTACTGTTTGGTATTTTGAATTTTGTGCTACATGTATTCCCCAGATTAACGGGGACTTGACAAACACTTGAACAATTTTTGAGGGATTCCCCATCACGATATCCCTCACAATTCCTTCAGTGAGAATGACCGCCATATCGATTTCTTTTTCGCGTAAAGCGGTATTCATTTGTCCGGTACCTCCGTGAAAATCGACCCAACGAAGATTGATGTCTTGTTTTTGAAACAGTTTGTTTTTCAACGCCAGATACCACGGATAGTTGAAGTGTTCCGGCACACCGCCAATTTTGAAGTTTTTCATTACTTTAAACGTTTACAATGCGCTCAAGCGAGTAAGCTATGAGTCGTTCAACAAGCTTTTTTGGGTCTTTGCTAAACTCTCCGGTTACTCTATTGGCTATTAAAGCATTGAGCGAAATAGCCCTGTGGCCAAGTAATTTTGAAAGCCCGTAAATACCCGCAGTTTCCATTTCCATATTGGTTATGTTTAACCCTTTGTATTGAAACGTAGCCAGTTTTTTGTTGATGTCAGGATCCTGAAGAGGAAGTCTTAACACACGTCCCTGTGGCCCGTAAAATCCTATGTTGGTAGCAGTAATACCGGATTTGGTTTCGTCAGATTTGAAGATGTCAACCAATTTTTGAGAGGCTTTGATAATGTAAGGCTCTGATTTTTTTGAATACCATCCGGTATGTGCCACAAAGGCAGAAGTCGCATCAACTTCTTCAACTCCTCTGGAATCGTAAAAATGCATCAGGCTGTCAAAACCAATGGACATCTCACTTAGTAAAAACGAATCCAAAGGCACTTCCTGATTGATGGAGCCTGAAGTTCCTATTCTTATAATATCGAGGGACTTCAATTCACTTTTAACTGTTCTATTTTCAAGGTCAATGTTTACAACAGCATCCAATTCGTTAAGCACAATGTCAATATTATCTGTACCGATACCTGTAGAAATCACTGTGATTCTTTTTCCTTTGTAGTTTCCAGTTTGTGTTTTAAATTCACGGTTTTGAACTGTAAACTCAATACTTTCGAAGTGTTTGGTAATCTCCTCAACGCGGTCACTATCGCCAACGGTGATTATCGTATCTGCAACCTGCCCGGGAAGGAGTTTTAGATGATAAACGCTCCCGTTGGGATTTAATATTAACTCTGATGCTGCAATTTTCATATTTTAAAATTTAATGTTCAATGTTCAATGTTCAAGCTTAACCTTAAACCAGAAACCAGAAACCAGAAACCAGAAACCACTTTACCCTCCAACACGTTTTACTTTAAATCCTTTAGCTTTGAGCATTTCCATAATTTTATCACGATAGTCACCCTGGATGATAATTTGTTCGTTTTTAAAACTTCCACCTACACTGAGTGTGGTTTTGATTTCCTTGGCAAGCATTTTAAAATCTTCATCAGCACCGGTGTAGCCTTCGATGATGGTTGTTGCTTTTCCTTTTCGCTTTTCGTATTTGCAAATCAAAGGATCGTCCTGAAGCCATAACTCTTTATCTTCATTATTAGCTTCAGGGATTTCATCAGAAATTTGATGTTCGGGAAAAAGGTTTTTTAACTGGTCTCTTAAGTCCATTTTAAAATTTAAAAAGTAAGCACCTGGTTGCTTTCGGCAATCAGACGAGTAAGTTCTGCCATAGTACTGCGGTCTGCGCCTTTGGTCATATAATCAATTTTAAGGCCTCTGGCGTCCATACAGCTGCCGCAAAGTTTGAGATTTGCTCCTTTGTTCAATGATAACTTAAGCATTCGCTCAATATTGTAATAGCCATTTGGAGTTTCCTGTCCTGATATTGCGCAACTCACGGCATCTGCCATAAGAAAAATAGTCACTTCTGTTTCCGGATAATCTTTATTGGTTTGATTGGCAATCCTGAGTGCGTTATATGCTTTTTCGGTACCGTAAGGCGCATCGTTGATAATGATTAGCAGTTTCATTTAATTATTTTTTAATAAGTCCTATATCCACCAAACGTTCATACAAAAACATGCCGGCGGTGATGTCGTCATAGGCTTTTGGGTTGTTTTCATCGATACATTGCGGAAGACAATCGAGGTTCATATCGCTTCGGGGATGCATAAAAAACGGGATGGAATACCTGGGTTTGTCCCATTCTTCTCGTGGTGGATTGACCACCCTGTGAATAGTTGAGCGCAATTTGTTGTTGGTATGTCTTTCCAGCATATCGCCCACGTTGATGACGAGTTCGTCTTCTTGGGGTATGGCATCTATCCACACACCGTCCTTGCGAAGTACTTGAAGACCTCCGGTTGAAGCGCCCATCAGTAAGGTAATTAAATTAATGTCGCCATGAGCTCCGGCTCTTACCGCTCCTTGGGGTTCTTCGGTAATGGGAGGGTAGTGAATGGCTCTTAAAATGCTATTGCCGTTACTGGCCCAGTGGTCAAAATAATTTTCGTCAAGGCCAAGATATAGTGCTAAAGCTCTCAACACATAAATACCTGTTTTTTCAAGCTGTCGGTAGGCTTCCATTCCCACTTGATTGAAGTTTTTATTTTCTTCAACTATAATGTTTTTAGGGTATTCATCTATGAGATTGGCATCAGCATCGGGTTCCTGACCAAAATGCCAGAACTCCTTCAGGTCGCCTTCTTTTTTTCCTTTGGCGTGTTCTTTTCCGAAGGAAACATAACCACGCTGACCGCCAAGGCCATTTATTTCATATTTTCTTTTCGTGTCAAGGGGAAGGGCAAAAAAGTCTTTGACCTCTTTATACAAATCGTCAACCAACCTGTCATCTAGAAAATGGTTTTTTAGTGAAACAAAACCAATTTCTTCATAAGCACGGCCTATTTCGTCAACAAACTTTTGTTTTCTTTTCGGGTCGCCGCTTATAAAGTTGGCTAAATCAACACTGGGAATAGTATTCATTGCTTTAAATTTAAATAATGCACTCACAAAGATACCAAAATAACTTTTTTTAAAAGCCTTTAAAAACCTGTTTATTTTTAAGATTTCAGTCAATTGACACATCATTTTTTTCTAATTTTACCAAATATTTTAAAGCAAAAATGAGCACTTCCATTTCAGAACATTCAGAAATTTCATACACCACAAAATCGTTGACTAACGATCAAAAAATAAATCTGTATAAGCGAATGCTAAAACCTCGCCTTATCGAGGAAAAGATGTTGATCCTATTGCGTCAGGGCAGGATTTCCAAATGGTTTAGCGGCATTGGTCAGGAAGCCATTGCTGTGGGGGTCACTGCAGCACTTCACAAAGACGAGTACATTTTACCCATGCACAGAAATCTGGGGGTTTTCACCGGCAGGGACATTCCGCTCTACAGGTTGTTTTCACAATGGCAGGGAAAAGCCAACGGATTTACAAAAGGACGTGATCGTTCTTTTCATTTCGGCACTCAGGAATACAAAATAGTGGGAATGATTTCCCACCTTGGCCCGCAACTGGGTGTTGCCGATGGTATTGCTTTAGCTAACCTATTAAAGAAAAATAAAAAGGTTACTGCCGTGTTTACCGGTGAAGGAGGCACCAGTGAAGGTGACTTTCATGAGGCGTTGAATGTGGCTTCGGTTTGGGATTTACCGGTACTGTTTTGCATTGAAAATAATGGTTATGGACTTTCAACACCAACCAATGAACAGTACCGCTGCAAACAAATGATTGACAAAGGCATTGGTTATGGTATGGAAGCTCATCAGATTGACGGCAACAACATTGAAGACGTCTATACAAAAGTGTCTGAACTTGCC
>NZ_JCBCCK010000067.1:0-9799 GCF_059864935.1 Planktosalinus sp. | reverse complement strand
TGGGTTGGTGCTTGTAATTGCCCATAAATACAAAATGTTGACGTTCTTCAAAATCTGGCAAGTATTCTTGTTTGATTTTTTTCGTAAAAAATGGTAAGTATTGTAAAAGTGCGCTATCGATTTTAAATTCGTTTTGCAGTAGTTGCATTTCAGCTATTGAAATGATTAACGACAAATCACAACGATAGATACTTGCTATTTCGCGAAAAGCGAATGTGGAGTTTTTATAGTTTACCGGATGGTTGCTCTTTAAAGCACCTTCTCTGGCAAACCTTAAGAAATGAAGGTCTTCAGTATCCAAAACCCTGACGGCATTTGGGCAATTTTCAGTCACACGCCAGCCAAATTGTTCTTCGGTGTAGAAGCGGTCATATACCACCACATCAGGATTGAGGTCTTTTACAAAATTATCGAAAGAGGAATCGTTGAGTTTGATGGATTGTTCTGAAATTCCAAGAGGATTTAAGTTTTCTGAAAACTCAGTCTTTTCAGCTGCTGAAGCAAATGTGATTTGAAAATCCTGCTTTAGAAAAGCATTAATCAACTGCATCATCCGCACTCCGGCACCGGTTGTTTTTGGCTCCGGCCAGGTGTAGCCTATGATGAGGAGTTTTTGCATTGATATTGCTTTTTTTGCCACAAAGGCTCGAAGGCACTAAGGTTCACAAAGAAATTTATTCTTACTGTAAGGTATCGATGTCTTTATATTTTGTTTTAACTAAAAGCTTATCTTCTTCAAAGGCTGTCCATGCAAAATACACATTCCCGTTTAAAACTGCCATTTGAGGAAAGCCTGAAGCTCTGGAATCTGATGTGTTTGCAAGGGTGAAAATTTCTCCCAATTGACCGTTCAGATTAACTTTTCTGAATTTGATAAAAGTTTCATCATCCTCATCTTCTATCCAGCAAACCACTGCATTTTCTGAATCAACAAAAGCAACATCCACGCGACCTAACGGATTTCCGGTATCGATTCTAACAGGAGCTTCAAAATCTGCACCGTTGTTTTTTGAAAATGCCAGATTCACTTTACTTTCCATTCCGGCTGCAGTAAACCACGCTACGGCGACATTATCACCAAAAGCAGCTACTCTTGGTCCATTGACAGGACAACCGGCTATTTCCCAGTTGTCATTGTGAACCGGAACCGGGGCTGTCCATTTTTCACCATCAAAGCGAACTATGGAAATGTCCCTAATTTCAGTTTCTGTTCGATCTCTGTACACCACCACCGGACCGTTTGCCGTCATTGCGGATGAAGTTTGGCAACAATCACACACACTTTCGTCTAATAAAAACTCATTTTCCAAACTACCGTCAGGATTCACAATTGCAGTCCTCACGGTCATAGCACCACCCTGATGATCGTGATGTCCGCCTGAAGTATTTCTGCCATCCAGCCAACTCACCATAAATTGGTTTTCGCCAAAAGGGGTATAGGAAACAAAACCATGTTCGGTTTTTGTGGTATCGCTATGAATCTTAAAAGGAGTTGACCACTTGCCTCCCTCCTGCTTTTGCGTGACCATCACATCATAAGCATAGGTCGCTTCGTCTGATTTTTGAAGAATATGGGCAATGTAATTTTCCCCGTTTTTAGCAATCTGCGGATAATCTGCCCAATTGACAAACCAGTCGGTGCCAGAGGTAATTGCTTCCGGGGTTGACCAACTATCTTCAACCAACCTTGAATAGTAAAGCGTAGCCAGATTGTCATTTTCTGAAACGAAGGAAAGCAACAAATCTTTACCATCTGAAAACAGGTAGGGTAACGAACTGTTTTCGACTTCCGGAAGTTGGATTTCAGTTAAGGAAGGTGCTTCTTTTTCTTGTGATTGCTCTTTTGTCTTTTTACAAGAAACAAAAAACAATATTGTAAAAAATAAAACGGGAAATAATTTTTTCATTGTTTTTAAAATTTTACACCGGCTCACCATATAAATCAAAATCGGCGGCTTCAGTGATTTTAACCTTAGTGAAATCACCTGTTTTTAAGTAGTGTTTTGAAGCGTCTATCAAAACTTCGTTATCCACATCCGGCGAATCAAACTCGGTGCGGCCCACAAAATAGTTACCTTCCTTACGGTCGATGACCACTTTAAATTCTTTTCCGATTTTTTCATGATTGAGTTCCCAGGAAATTTGGGACTGGATTTCCATAATTTCATTGGCGCGTTCCTGTTTTACTTCTTCAGGCACATCGTCTTCAAGATTGTATGCGTGGGTGTTTTCTTCGTGTGAATAAGTAAAACATCCCAATCGTTCAAAGCGGGTTTCTTTGACCCATTCTTTTAATGTTTGGAAATCTTCTTCTGTTTCACCGGGATAACCAACAATCAATGTGGTTCTTATAGCCATTTCTGGAACGGCAGCCCTGAAGTCTTGTAATAATTTTGTGGTTTTGGCCTGAGTGGTACCACGCCGCATCGATTTCAATATGGAGTCTGCAATGTGTTGCAACGGAATATCAATATAATTACAAATCTTAGGTTCATTGCGCATCACTTCCAACACATCCATCGGGAAACCTGTGGGAAATGCATAATGCAGGCGAATCCACTCAATACCTTCAACTTTCACTAAGTTTTGCAATAACTCCGCCAGATTTCTTTTTTTATAAAGATCCAAACCGTAATAAGTCAAATCCCGTGCGATGAGTATCAATTCTTTCACACCGTTTGCTGCAAGATTTTCTGCTTCTTTCACCAAATCTTCAATGGGTGTGCTGCGGTGTTTCCCGCGCATAATGGGGATGGCACAAAACGAACACGGGCGGTCACAGCCTTCGGCAATTTTAAGATAGGCATAGTTTTTTGGAGTGGTCGTTAAACGCTCGCCTATGAGTTCGTGTTTGTAATCGGCTCCCAGCGCTTTTAGCAAGCCGGGAAGTTCGGTAGTTCCAAAATACTGATCCACAGAAGGAATTTCTTTTTGCAAATCGGGTTTGTAGCGTTCTGAAAGGCAGCCGGTGACAAATACTTTATCGACAAGACCCTCTTCTTTTTTCTGAACGTATTCCAAAATGGTGTTGACGCTTTCTTCTTTCGCGTTAGCGATAAAACCACAGGTGTTGATGACTACGATGTTGCCTTCCTCTTCATGCACCACTTCTTTGTTGTTGGCTCTTAACTGACCCATCAATACTTCAGAGTCATACACGTTTTTTGAGCAGCCCAAAGTGACTACATTGATTTTATTTTTCTTTAAGCTTTTGGTGCGCATACAATTTTTTAAAAAGGACTGCAAAGATACAATCTATGCAACTCTTTTAGCACCTCTTGGTTAAATATTAACCAATACTGTTTGATTTTTTTCTATTGCAAGGTTGACAAAGTAGTTGAATGTTTCGGTAAGTGTTTGAGCCACCTTTTGAGAATGGGATTATATGGTCAAATTCTAAATTTCTATTATCCCCACAAGATATGCATCTACCCATATCCCTATTCCAAACCTGATCTTTTACAGTTTGGGAAATATCTCTACCACTAAAATGACTTTTAATAACTGCTGATTTGGGGAACCTAGCAGTATCAAGCCTGCCAATATCTGCTCCTCTTTCCAATGCCTTAATAATCTCAACAGATTTAAAATTATCAAATTGATCATAACTTAAACCAAATATTTCTTGAAGGTCAACCTTGTGAAGTTCTTCGTGCTCATCAATTTCATCATCTAAATAAAGCCTTTCGAATTGTCGTTGTAAAATTTCCTCAACTTCAGAAAAACGATATTTATAAAAATCCCCTTCTTCTATTTTAAAATAAGCTTTGATTAATTTTATGTTTTTCTTTTCGTTTTCACTTAAAATATGGTCATTTAGTGCAAGATTTATATAGACTAATACCAGATCAAGCAGTTCTTCTTTAATGTCTTTAATATTATTTATTTTGTGTTCTTTTAAAACAGAATTTAAAGTTTCAACTGTAAGATTCTCATTATATATAAGTTCAACAATATGAGAAATGTAATTGCTAAATGAATTTATTGATAAAATAATTTCAAAAGCTTTGTGTAATTCTAAATCACCTTTAGATAAAAATTTTCCCATAACATTAAATTAAAAAACAATTTACTAAAAATATATAAATTATTTCTATAACCCTAAGGTTATTAAATTATATTAATTTGAAGGATAAAGAACGAGACCTCCGCCTATGCGGAGGTAAAGAACGAATCTACAAATTCAAATTTGTTAAACACCTGAAGGTGTTCCATACCTTCCCCTACTCCGATATATTTTACGGGAATCTGAAACTGGTCACTGATACCAATCACGACGCCACCTTTTGCTGTTCCGTCAAGTTTTGTAACTGCCAAAGCGGTAACTTCTGTTGCAGCGGTGAATTGTTTGGCTTGTTCAAAAGCGTTTTGCCCTGTTGAGCCGTCGAGAACGAGCAGCACTTCGTGTGGCGCATCAGGCACTACTTTTTGCATGACGCGTTTTACTTTGGTGAGTTCGTTCATCAGGTTGACTTTGTTATGAAGTCGGCCGGCGGTATCGATGATGACCACATCGGCATTTTGGGTGACGGCGCTTTGAAGTGTATCAAAAGCTACAGAAGCTGGGTCGCTGCCCATATTTTGTCTTACAAGGGGAACCTGAGCACGGTCTGCCCAAATTTGAAGCTGGTCAATTGCTGCTGCACGAAAAGTATCTGCGGCACCCAGAACAACGCTTTTTCCGGCTTTTTTAAACTGGTGTGCCAGTTTCCCAATGGTAGTGGTTTTACCCACCCCGTTGACACCAACCACCATAATGACAAAAGGGTTTTTACCTTCCGGCACCTCAAACTCGGTGGCGTTTCCTGAATCCACTTCAGAAAGTAAACCGGCTATTTCTTCTCTTAGAATGAGGTTAAGTTCGTCTGTGCCCAGATATTTATCTTTGGCCACACGAGACTCAATGCGTTCTATGATTTTTAAGGTGGTATTTACGCCCACGTCTGAAGAGACGAGGATTTCTTCCAAATTATCAAGTACGTCCTCATCAACTTTTGATTTCCCGGCTACGGCTTTACTTAGTTTCCCAAGGAAACTGGCCTTGGACTTTTCAAGCCCTTTATCGAGGGTTTCTTTTTTTTCGGAAGAGAATATTTTTTTGAAAAAACTCATGGTTAGTTATATTGTTAATTGTTATTAGTTAATGGGTCACTTCACTAACAACTGCTGATCTTGTCATTTTAAGATTGCAAAGATACGCAAAAAGAAAAAGCCGTCTAACCTAAAGGCAGACGGCTTTTTAATGTGATTTATATTTTAGACAACATTTATTCTTTATTCACAACGAAAGAAAATGTGACCGAATAATCAGATGGGTCATAATCAGGGGCAAAAGCCCTTACACGCCAGTAATAGGTACTTTGGTGTTGAGTCGAATCATATATAAGAAACTCCATAGTTGTGTTGTAAAATGGATCATCTTCCTCAACCACTCTTGTGGCTTCATGTAAAATTGTAGAAAAGTTGGATGTTTCAGAAATTTGAACCAAATACTGTTTGGCATTCGCAACTTCAGCCCATTTAAATTCATTCCACAAGTTCTGGGAAACAATAACCGTTGTATTATTAGAAGGAGTAAGTAATACCGGTGTTGCCAGTTTGTTGGAATTGGAATCATCATCGCTACTACAAGCGGCAAGAAGCATAAAGCTAGTCAATAAAAGAAATAGTTTTTTCATTATAGTGATTTTTTTATTTTGCAAATATAGTGATATAAAACAAAAGCCGTCTCACCAAAAGGAGGACGGCTTTTCTATATTTAATAAGAGGTTATTTTTGCTTACTTAGCCATTCATTTACCAGCTCTGGAGTTGTGATGGTTTCAACAAATGTGTAAGCCCCGGTTTTAGGAGACTTTACCATTTTGATAGCTTTTGTTAAACGCTTTGAACCTGTTTGTATAGTACCAACTGATTTTTTTGCCATGACTTATTGCTTTTTGAGATTATTAAAAACCTCTAATTATTTAATTTCTTTGTGAACGGTCATTTTCTTCAAGATGGGATTGAATTTTTTCAATTCCATTCTGTCCGGAGTGTTCTTTTTGTTTTTAGTAGTGATGTAACGCGAAGTTCCGTTTACACCTGATTCTTTATGCTCAGTGCACTCTAAAATTACCTGGATTCTATTTCCTTTGCTTTTCTTTGCCATTTCTGTGAAAAATTATTATCAGATTACTTGGTTAAATAACCTTTTTCCCTTGCTTTTTTGATAGTAGCTAAGATACCGTTTTTATTGATTGTTTTTAAAGCAGCTGCAGATATACGAAGCGTAATCCACTTATCTTCCTCAGGAATGTAAAACTTTTTCTTCATCAAGTTTACATTAAACTTGCGTTTTGTTTTATTCATCGCATGAGAAACGTTGTTGCCAACCATCGCTCTTTTCCCTGTAAGTTCACAAACTCTTGACATTACTTTATCCTTTATTTCGTTATTTTAAAACAGGCTGCAAATTTAAAACATTTTTATCTGCTGCACAACAATTACTCATCAGTTTTTTAAAATTTCTTTTCGGAGTAATTCAAAGCCTTTATTTGAGGCATCTGTTATCACCCTACTGCGGTCTTTTCCAAAGTTGAATTTTTCTGAAAAAACGCCCTGAGGGGTTGCTATTCCTATAAATACAGTGCCCACATCTTCATTGGCATCGCCTTTGGTGGGCCCGGCTACTCCAGTTGTTGAAACGGCATAATCGGTTTCATAAAGTTTTTTTGCACCGGCTGCCATTGCTTCAGCCACCTGTGCGCTCACCACGGTATGTTTTTTTATCATATCTGCGTGAACTCCTAAAATCTTGGTTTTACTCGAAGTGGCATAGGTGACAAATCCACCAACAAAATATTGAGATGCACCACTCATTTTAGTGAGTTTTCGGGCCATTTGTCCGCCGGTACAACTTTCAGCCAGACTTAATGTTTGTTGTTTTTTCACCAGTAAATTGGACACCACTTCTTCAATGGATGTTTCTTCGTCATAACCAATAATAATGTCTCCTATAAGCCCTTGCAGTTGTTTTACGTGAGCATCAATGGCCGCATGTAGTCCAGCTTCATCAGTGCCTTTTGTTGAAAGCCTTAATCTCACTCTTCCCAGTGAAGGCAGGTAAGCCAGCTTGATGTCAAGGGGCAGGTTGTTTTCAAAATCTTCGATAATTTCTGCAATGGCACTCTCGCCCATTCCGGTGGTTAAAATGGTTTTGTGAACTATGAAAGGTCTGTTGAATTTTTTCTGAAGTCTCGGTAACACTTCATTTTGCATCAATCCTTTCATTTCATAGGGAACACCCGGCAGGGAAATGAATACCGTTTTGTTATGCTCTATCCACATTCCGGGGGCGGTGCCAAATCTGTTTTCGAGTGCTATGGATTTGGAAGGCAAGTTTGCCTGGTTGATGTTGTATTGGTTGGGTGTTCGGTTTAAATGCTTTTCAAAAAGGCGAAACACATTTTGCAGCGCTTTTTCGTTTTGAACGAGTGTGTCATCAAAATATTCACAAAGGGTAAGTTTTGTAATATCATCTTTGGTGGGTCCCAGCCCGCCGGTGGTTATGACAATATCAACGCGCTTTTCGGCATTGGCAAGACTCTCAAGTATGTGGGTTTTATCATCCTGAACAGAAGTGATTTGCACCACTTGAACACCTATTTTACTGAGTTCAGTAGCGATATAGGCTGAGTTTGTATCAACAATTTGGCCGATGAGGATTTCATCGCCTATGGTAATGATTTCGGCAAGCATTATAAATTGAAATCTTCTTTGAGTTCAATAAACACTTTTTCAAGAATTGAATTTATTTTTTCAACCTGCGGCTCGATAGCTGACTTACTCTTTGACGTGTTTGTCCAAGATTCAATGGCGGTAATGTCTTTGGTTAAATTCAGCCCTAACATTTCAAGGTTGGGCTTCATTTTGTGCGCAAATTGATACGCCAAAGGTTTGTTGTTGTTTTCTATTGCCTGAGTCATCGATCTTAAATCGGGCGGTATTTCGTCAAGAAAGGTTTTGGCGATGATTGCCATAAATTCTTCATCGCCACCGGCGATTTCCTGTAAACTATCAAGTGAATATGTTTTGCTCATCGTTGAATTATTTAACTAAGATAGAAAAAAGTTTTGTATTTTCGACAAACCCTGTCAGGCGGTCATTGGGATTCACTTTGGCCACTCCTGCGGGAGTTCCCGTAAAGATAATATCTCCAATCTTTAATGTAAAGTATTTTGAAATATATTCGATTAACTCATCATTTTTCCACAGCATGAGCGAAGTATTGCCTTTTTGCACAACTTTTCCATTGTTCTCAAGGTGAAAATTGATGTTATTGACGTCCTGAAAATTTGTTTTGGGCAAAAACCCGCTGACAACTGCAGCACCATCAAATGCCTTTGCTTTTTCCCAGGGGAGGCCTTTTTCTTTGAGTTTGGATTGAAGGTCACGCGCCGTAAAATCGATTCCCAGGCCAATTTCGTCATAATATTTATGTGCAAAGCGTTTTTCAATGTGCTTGCCTATTCTATTTATTTTAACCAAAATTTCCACTTCGTGATGCACATCATTGGAAAAATCGGGGATAAAAAAGGGTTGCTTCTTTAGGAGTATAGCAGTGTCAGGTTTTAGAAAAATAACCGGGTCTGAAGGTTTTTCGTTATTCAGTTCGCTGATGTGATCAACATAGTTTCTTCCTATACAGATTATTTTCATTTAACAGAAGTTAAAGAATTATTTTTGGGCAAAGGTAGAATAATTTATCATTATCTACTCAAATGAAAAAGCCCCATTAAGGGGCTTAATCTAAATTTTAATCATCATAGCAATTACATTTTCTCATAAACCAAAGTCAGGTCTTCAGCGACTATCACAACGTTGCCGTTATTTGTTACTACAGGCACCTCAAAGGCTTCAGGAAAGGTCATGGTGATTGTATTGTTACTATAGAAGAATGAAAAACCCCACATACCTTGTCCCTGCCAGGTTATGGAGCCTTCACCGCTGTCATAAGTCCAGACAAAAAAGGGCCACCCTGTTTCTTCAAGGCAAGAAGTGACATAGACCTCATTTGCACCATCCCAATCAATTTCAAGACGGGAGTTAAACCGATACTCACCAAAATAATCTTCATCAAAATAGATGAATTCATTTAGCAAGCACCCGGTTTCTGTCATGAGGTTGTTTGAGGCTTCGCCATCGTTATTAAAGTCATAGGCGTTTTCAATTGTGGCAGCTGTTAATTTCCACTCCCCCACAACCGGGGAGTTGTTGTATTCTGTAGCACAGGACACAAAAATGGCCAGCACACAACCCATTGATATAAATTTATAGATGTTCATTACATTTCAAGTATTTAAGTTATTTTCTTTTACTAAAAAGGTGTCTTGCCGGGTATATTGACACGCCAAAACCCCAGTAGCTACCTGTTACCCAATCCAACTTCTGATAAACATCCCCCGTTTGCCGGTTAACCACCACTGTAGTGAGCGCATCGTTGTAATAAGCAATATTTGGGGCATATATCAGGCTACCCCGCAATAAAAAATCATTAAATTTCACGTCCAAGCCCAGTTCTGCCCGAGTTAGAAGCTGAATGAAATCTTTACTGAATGTATAGCCATCATCAAAAACCCCTACCAAAGTTTCACCTTCTATAGCATAGTAAGCTTCTTTTTCATTATACTTAGGCATGTACTGCAGTTCAATTCCCAAAGCGGGAACTAATGTGGTTTTTTCACTTAACCGCAAATGGTACTCAAACATTTGGTTTATTCGGTAAGTGGTCACACGGGGTCCCTTAAAACTGAAAGAGG
>NZ_JCBCCK010000061.1:0-8398 GCF_059864935.1 Planktosalinus sp. | reverse complement strand
ACAATTGTTGTGTCTCTTCGTGTTCTATATTCTCCACTAGCAGGAGATCTTCGATAATGTTCTGTCACTTTAATCGAGTCATAAGGATTTTCATTTAAAACAGTATTCGCCTCATTCACAGCTTTTTCTCTATCATTGCTTCTTACCATTCTAGAATTAACTTTTTGACC
Source organism: Planktosalinus sp. (assembly GCF_059864935.1). Classification (NCBI taxonomy): domain Bacteria; kingdom Pseudomonadati; phylum Bacteroidota; class Flavobacteriia; order Flavobacteriales; family Flavobacteriaceae; genus Planktosalinus; species Planktosalinus sp. Next base: position 8,228 of record NZ_JCBCCK010000061.1, on the reverse strand, counting down.
ATCTCTAAAACCTTCTAAAAAATGCCTATCTACTTGTTGTTGAACAGATGGAGGCTCCACCGGCTCCTCATTATTGGTTTCCATGGTGCTACGGTTGGGACCATATTTATCAGATAATGGAAATACACGATTAATAGTTTCAGCCATTTTATGAAACCACTTGGCAATTAAATTTGTAAATGACCTTCCGCTTCCACCTGTGGGTAAATCTGTTATGTTCAACTCGCCTTGTGCTTTTCCGGGTCTACCTCTGTCTTGATATCCTATATCTGGAGCTCCCCAACTATGTATACCTGCGCCGAGATCACAATCTTGGTCATTGCAATTGTCATTGCTTTCCGCTTTTTTAGCTTTAACAACCCCTAAATCTATTACCGATAATTCACCTCCATCCACACAATCCCCATTTGGGCATCCACTACTACTTTTTCCAATTAATCCCGCTCTATTCCTTGCAAAAATAGCATTCACCTCGTACATCGCACCAGCAAGGTCTGACTCTCCATCTTTATTTGACCCGATGACATGGACCTGCGGTACCATACCATCCGGGTCTATCCAGAATATGGGGTTGTTAAAGGCGTAGTTGTACGGTGAGTGGCGGCGCATCTTTTCTCCGCGCGACAGGCTGGCTCCTTCGCTAAAAATGTCCTCAGGACATTTTTTTTACGCTCGGTCCTATTTTCTTAACTCGCCTTGCTAATCATAAATGTAATTATCATATTCTAATAAATGTCTACTTCGTATCTATAATATAAATCTTGCCGGCTCAAACAGAAGAAAATGCTTAACGGCCCATTTCACAAAATTCTTAACGGTTATGTTTCTTAGGCCGGGAAATTTAAAGATTTAAGAGTATTTTTTACAAGCACTTTTAAACTATTTGCATAATATCCATGGATTTCATTATCTGTTTTTTACAAATTCATTAAGTATATGTTCTAAAATGTGACATTTACAGATTTAATAAATTAAGTTGTGAAAGTGAAAACGTCTCTTTTCATTTGCTCCAGATGCTTCTCCATTTCCCCGATTTGGGCTGCACGTTCAAACTGTTTGAGCTTTATTACGGATTCTTTGAGTTGGGTGACTGCCTTTAGTGTTTCTTCAATTTTGCTGTTTAAGAGGTTTGTGTTATTGTTATATTCCTGAAGGATTGACATGATTTTGCTTTTAAGGTTTGCTCAAAAGTAAAAGTGGGTGTGGACATTTTGTGTCGTTTTGATTTATTTTCATACCGACATCTTTTGTCGCCCCACACCGATTTCTTTGCACAAAAATATCTGAGATATGGTAAATTGTAAATTAAAAGTCCTGGACAGCATCGGGAAAATCTATGAAGCATCAAAAGAGTGTAAACTCGAAGAGACCTTTTTCACCAAGATAGAAGGTGAACTGACTTCACTTTCGGAATATTTTGGCACCACCAACAGCCAGTCGTTTTTTATTGCGATCGTGTTTGCTTTGAATTACAAAGGAGATAGTGTCGATCTCAATGATATGATAGATTATTTTGACTGTAATCCGATGAAAATTTTGGAATATAGCGATGATTTAAAGTTTTTAAGTACCTCAGGCATCTTCGGAAGGGAAAAATCCAGGCACAGGGTAAAATTGGCAGGTGCTAACGATCAATTTACCGTAAACGAAAAAATATCTGAGGCTATTTTACAGAATGAACCTATGCCTGACTTACAGGAAAATTCGATTTCAGATATTTATGAATTGCTTGAGAAAATAGCCGCACTGGGGGATTTAAGAAGGAATTCAGAAATCTCCACCCGTGCATTGTATAGTAGTACAGACGAATTGTTATCCTCTCATATGCATTTCCCCTTAATCAACAAGATAGATAACTTAAAGCTTGATATAGAAGATACCTGTGTGTATCTGCATTTGATTTGGAAGTCTATTTCCGGTAGTGAGACCATAGATATTGGCAGAGCTTTGGAAGACATTTTTGATAATGCATGCAAAAGAATCAGGTATATGCAAAAGTTTTTGTTTGGCGAAAACACGCTTATTAAGAGCAATTTAATCGAAATTATAGATGCCAACTTCTTTAATAACAGCGATATGAAGTTAACAGAGCATTCCAATAGCTTACTGAAAGAAAGTGGTATCAATCTTTTTATGAATCTGAAGAAAAAAGAAAACATATTATCGCCCGCTGATATTCCTCAACGGGAATTGATTTTTAGCAAGTCAGAGATGAAGCAACTATTTATGCTTAAAGAGGTACTGATCGATACCAAATTTAAAGAAACCCAGGAACGCTTAACAAGTAAAAATTTACCAAAAGGTGTGACAGCGCTCTTGCACGGCTCACCCGGAACAGGTAAAACGGAAATAGCAAAACAACTGGCCAAAGAAACCAACCGGGAATTGATGAAAGTTGAAATAAGCAAGTCCAAGTCAATGTGGTTTGGCGAAAGTGAAAAAATCATTAAACGGATATTTACAGATTACAAGGCTTTATCCAAAGAATGTGAGCGAACGCCCATCCTCCTTTTCAATGAAGCTGATGCCATTATCTCAAAGAGGAGGTCTATTGGAAGTTCAAATGTTGCCCAGACTGAAAATGCCATCCAAAATATCATTTTGGAAGAACTGGAAAACTTTGAAGGTATTTTAATTGCAACTACAAATCTTGTCAACAATCTGGATACGGCCTTTGAAAGGCGGTTTTTGTTTAAGATTCAGTTCCAGAAACCCGAAAGTTCTATCAGGGCAAGAATCTGGAAATTAAAATTGCCACTTCTGGACATGAAGGAGTGTAGCGTATTGGCGGAAAAGTTTGATTTTTCAGGTGGGCAGATAGACAATGTCCTACGTAAAAATGAAATCCACGAAATCATTCATGGGGAACAAGTCACACTTGAAAATTTAATGAATTTTTGTCTGGAAGAGACGCTGACAACTGAAGTAACCAGAGTAGGTTTTAGTAAACCTTAAAGTGATTGAAAGTAAGCAGGACACTCAAGGCACGAAGGCACCCAGACACACAAAGTATAGATTTTCTAACCCTTAAGTCTTAGTGAAACTTTGTCCCGAAAGCTTTCGGGATGGTGCCTTCGTGGCAAAATAGCACTTTTATTAGTCTTGCTCCATTTCCTCCAGTTCTTCCTCCGTAATGTCGTTGAGGTTGGCCAGGGAATTCATAAGGGTTTCCAAATTATCAAAAAATTCAACCAATAAGTTTAAATTAGTTTCTGAAGTGTCCCGAAACTGGTCCATATCAAAGTTGTAAGTGTCGCCTTCTTTGAAAACGCTGTTGACATCTGCCATTACACCGGTCATTCCGACGTTTATAGTTCTTGTTTGCAGCTCTTCGTGTGTTTCTAAAAGGAATTTGTAAGTCATTAGAATTTTTTCTCTGTAGGGTTCCATAAGTTTATGTTTTAAAGGTTAATAGTATAGTTTGATAGCTCTTTGCTTCTTAATCGAAGATACGTTTCGATAGCGACACAACTTGTCGTTTTTAAAGTTTATCTTTGAAATGAAAGTTTAAAAATGCATCCTATGTCAGTCCATGAAACCCAACTCCGTCAATTGCTTTTGATTTCTAAATTGAGGATACGGCCTCGTAGTTTTGAGGAAATTGAATCTATTCTGGAATTAGAAAGTGAAATCACCGGTTACAACCTGGTAGTGTCGCAACGTACTTTCCAAAGGGACATCCAGCAAATAGCCTCGCTCTACAATATTGAAATCAAAAATGATCGCAGCCGGAATGTCTATGAAATTGTTTACGATGGTTCTGATGCTTACAAGGACCGTATGATGGAGTCATTTGAGATGTTTAATGCCTTGAATCTGTCTAGTTCGATGGAGCAGCACATCATCCCTGAAAAACGAAAACCTTCGGGCACAGAAAACCTGCACGGTTTGTTGCACGCCATTAAAAACAAGGTGGAAATCCGGTTTACCCATGAAAAGTACTGGGAAGGTTTTGAGGAGCCTACTTCGCGTATCGTACAACCTCTTGCTATCAAGGAAGCTCGTTACCGTTGGTATTTAATTGCCAAAGACCATAAGGACGGCTTAATTAAAACTTTTGGCCTGGACCGTATCACTAATCTGGAAATTACCCGAACGCCTTTTACGCCTCCGGAAGGTTACAATCCTGAAATAGCCTTTCAATATTGTTTTGGTGTGGTGGGTGATGCCTCGAAACCCGAACGAGTGATGTTGTCTTTTACTGTAGAACAAGGCAAATATGTAGAATCACTCCCGCTGCACTCCAGCCAAAAAGAACTCATCAATAACGAAAAGGAATATCGTATTGAGCTCTATGTTCACCCCACGTATGATTTTGTGATGGAATTACTGTCGCTGGGCAACCAGATAAAAGTTTTGGAGCCGGAGTCATTGCGCAGTCAAGTTGTGGGAAAGTTGGAGGAGGCGCTGGCTCGTTATAAATAATTACCTTCAATAAACTAACAGATGTGCTACTTATAAATCTGTTTCAAACTATCAATAAACTGATGGAAGTGAATGAATTTGATAGCCACTCCCGGCACTTGAGCTTTTAGGTTGCAGCGTATGAAACTGATGTGTTCTTCCAGTGTTTCTTCTCCTACCATACTAATCAGGATTTGAGTGCACAGTTTTTTGAACTGCTTTCTTTTTGCATAGGACACTTTTTTGGTGGTAAAAATGTTGATGGTGATTTTGGTGTCGTCGTTGATTTTAAAGACCGGTTGGAAGTAGAGCTGGTTGACCTTTAGTTTGAAATTGGACGGACCCACGGTTTTATTTTCGGTAATTTCTTCCTTTTTTCTATGGTATGTGACTACTGTCCAGTTGTCCATAGGAGGTGCAGCTTGCACCAGTTCCAAGGCATAGTGTTTTAACTCCGGATCGTCATTGGTAAGAATCGCGAGTGTTGCCGGTGTAGTGTATGTTTTACACGGATTGATTTTGAATCCAAATCCCTCGCAGTAGTAGTCTAAATGGGTTTGCAGCCAGTAAAGGTATTCTTCCTTTTCGTCTGTTGAGAGGAGTGGCAGGATGTATAGTTTTTGTTCGTTGTCTTGGAACCAAGTCCAGAATTGGGTTGCGTTCATTGTTCAAAGTTTAAAGTTTAATGTTCAAGGTTGCGTTTTATTGACGAGTTCACTTCTCCGCCTCTGGCGGATCGTGATGACGGTGCTTTTTGTTTTTTAATTTTGCTTTTCCGCTATCCTCCTTCACTTGCTTTCGCAAGTTTCGGAGGACGAAGCGCGGGGATTGGTTAGGTTCTTTTGTCCGGGGAGTTTCCGGGGAAAGCCAGAACGTTTACCATTTCGCGAAGGCGGGAGCGGACTCTTTCTCCGTAGCGGTCTTCGATTTCGTGGGCGTTGAGGTTTGAGGTAAGGTGGGTGATTTTGTGGGTGTTGTTTGTTTTCATTGTTGGGATGTTGAATGTTAGGTTTTGGTTTTCCGGGTTTTCCAGGGGTAATTGTGCCTGGGATGGGTTGTTTGTTTTTTTGATGATTTTGGTGAATTCGTCGTATCTGGAAATGAGTATTTCTGCTATTACATTGCAGTCATGTCCGAAGTGCCTGCCGGTGGGTTCGGCACCGAGGTCGTCGAAGCAGCAGGTGGGTTCCTTGGTGTATTGCTCGATGGCATCATAGCCAATGGCATTGAAGGCAAAGACTATGTTGCGTGTGGGGAACAGGTTGTATTTCCTGTACTGCGGGGTTATGCAGGGCATCAGTTGCATTAGGATGGTTTTACCACAGCCCACGGGACCTGTGAGCAGTATGCCTTTGTTGAGGTCGATGCCTTTTTCTGCACAGGCTTTTTGGTCTTTGATGGTGTAGATCATCAGTTTGTAAATGAGTTCGTGGTCTTCCATGTAGATTTTAAAGTGGTTGCCGTAACGTTCCTTGCCTTTTGCTTCGAGGTATTCGAGGGTATTGTTGAAATCGTAAGTGATTTGGTTGTTGTGGTATTTGCCCAGGACGTATTGGGTGTTGTGGTCGATGATTGTGAAGAGGTTTTTCATAATGTTGAATAGTTAATGGTTAATTGTTATTGGTGAAATGAGGCGCAAGATGTTGCGCCTGTACTTGTCCTCACCCCAAACCCCTCTCCCAAGGAGAGGGGCTTTTAAAATGCTTTTTTAGAGTGGGGTGTCATAATTTTTATTTCTATTGGTTTTTAGGTGTTTTAGTTTATCGATGGGTTTGTTTGCTTTTTTGGTTTTGATTTCGAGGGCTTTTTGCATCCAGTTTTGAGCGGCGGCTTGCCAGTCTTTGATGGGGGTCTTCCCTCCTATCATCCATCCGGTGGCTTTGTTGTGGTTGTAGAATTTTTCGGCCTCGGTTTGTAATTGTTTTTCCGTAAGTTGGTTTTGAAATTCATTTTTAAAAAAATTTATGACTTCTTCTTTTTTTAAGTTTAAAAGGTTTGTATATGTTTTATCATGTTTATTAAAAGGACCCGATGCTTGTTCGCTACTTGTCTCATTTTTGATACGGTGCCGGTTCACTGGTTGTCCTGATTTTGGTACAGTTATTTGCCGGGATTCTTCACCGGGCTCCGGTTGAAATTGGTGGAGCTTGATTTTGCTGCCTTTGTATGGATTGTAAGACGGCAGGTACTTCCTGACTTGTCCCCTTGAAATTTAGTGCGGTCATAAACATTTGAATATCATAGAATTGGTTTTTTATTTTAGTAAATTTACCGCACTAAGGGGTGTTTTTTATGAAAATCAGGGTGGTAAAAACCGCATCAAAAGCCCGGGCAGTTCAGGTAGTGCGGTATCAAAACAATAAGCGGGCCATTATACAGCATATCGGTTCGGCACATAGTGAAGCCGAACTGCAAGAACTAATGATAATGGCAGAAGAGTGGATAAAAGACTATTCCAAACAACTATCTGTTTTTCCTGAGGAAAGCCCTAATAAGCTGTTACACCTGAACCACTGCACGTTTATAGGGGTTCAGTATCATTTTTTCAATCAACAGATAACTACCATTCAGGATAGGTTGGGGTTTACCGATTTACCCCCTTTGCTAAGAGACCTGGTTACCATAAGGATATTTGAGCCGGCATCCAAACTTCGTTCCTTAGAGTTGATGGAGCGATTTTTTGGCATCAAACACAGCCGTAAGACCTATTACAGGATAGCTCCACAATGTATCGGATTAAGCTCCACAATGTATCGGATTAAAAGAGTATGTAGAAAACAAAGTGGTGGCTTTTGCCAAAGAGCATTATTCATTCGGTTTCGACATCGTTTTTTACGATGTAACAACACTTTATTTTGAGACCTTTGAAGAAGATGAACTACGAAAGAACGGCTTCTCGAAAGACAACAAATCGCAGCAGCCCCAAATACTGATAGCATTGATGGTCACCAAAGAAGGTTTTCCTATTGCCTATGAAATATTCAGTGGCAATACTTTTGAAGGACATACCATTATCCCCGTTATCAAAGATTTTATTAAAAGAAACAATGTAAAGGACTTTACAGTGGTGGCGGATGCGGCTATGATCAGTGCTGAAAACATCACACAATTATCCCAAAGCAATATCAACTATATTGTAGGAGCAAGAATGGGCAATATATCGGCAGAATTGCTCGAAACGGTAGACAAGGAAATGGACAGGCAAGACGGTAGGAGCATCCGGCTGAAAACGGCATTGGGTTATCTGATTTGCAGCTATTCATCTGTACGCTACGGCAAAGATTTGTACGAAATGTACGAAATGAACAAACAGGTTGAAAAAGCAAAACAAGTGATTGAAACGCCATCCAAAACCAAGAAACTAAAGTTTACCAAAACCAATAAACAGAAAGTAGAACTCAACGAAGAGCTTATCGAAAAAACAAAAAAGCTGCTCGGCATCAAAGGGTATTACACCAATTTAGAAGAGCGAACAGTGGACAATAAAACCATCATTGAGCGTTATCACGAACTTTATAGAATAGAACAAGCTTTCAGGGTGTCGAAAAGCGACCTGCAGGCCAGACCTGTTTTTCATTTTAAGGAACAGCCTATAAAACTTCACCTATTGATATGCTTTATGGCTTTGGTTATTTCGAAGCACATCGAGATAAAAGCAGGAATTTCCATAAGAAGGTTTATAGATGAATCGAAAAAAGTAGCCGATGGGCAGATCTTGAACCATATGACCAATAAAACCGTCACCATCAAGGCAAGCCCGTCAAGCAAAATGACCGGGCTTATCACTAAATTATTCCCACCGCACTAAAATGGACAAGTCAGGA
>NZ_JCBCCK010000059.1:0-2181 GCF_059864935.1 Planktosalinus sp. | reverse complement strand
CGACTTCTGAGTGGTCGTAAAGGTCTTTGCCCATTCCGGTAAATTGGGCACCTTGTCCGGGGAAGATGTATGCGTTCATAGGTTTCTTGTTTCAGGTTTCTCAATCCCCGCGAAAGCTGGGATCTCGTGGTTTCAAGTTTTACTTATAAAGATAGTGCAAAATTAAAAAATAAATCAGGAATACTTCCTTATTATGGAGTTTACCTGATTGTAATATCCGCTTCCGAAGAGGTTGAGGTGAACGAGCAGGTAGTAGAGTTGCCAGACGTCTGTTCGGGTTTTCCAGCCTTTTTCTAGTGGAAAAGCTTCATTGTAAGCGTTAAACAGTTCATCAGAAAACCCGCCGAAGAGCTGCATCATGGCGAGGTCCATTTCGCGTGAAGCGAAACATACCGCGGGGTCAATCAGGCAGGGATTGCCCGAATTATCCACCAAATAGTTGCCGTTCCATAAGTCGCCGTGAAGGAGTGCAGGGGGTTCATCGGGGATTTCGTTTTGGATGTTTTTGAAAAATAGATCGATGTTTTTGAAGGAAAAACCGTTTTGGGCTGCGAGATGCAATTGGGGTTTTAATCTTTTCTTTATATAAAATTCAACGGAATGGGCCAAGTTGCCGTCATTTTTTTGGGGCAAACTACCAATGTAATTGTCGTGGTTTAGACCAAAATGTGTGGCAGTGTTTTGATGCAGTGCTGCGAGTTGGATTCCGAAGGTTTCATTAAAATTTATGTTTTTGGCACCCTGGGTGATGTATTCAAGCAGTAGATAGGAATGGTTTTCGGTTTCACCGAAATTAATGACATCAGGGATTTTAAAAGTTTTCGTGTTTTTAAGCAGTTGAAGTCCTTTGGCTTCGGCTTCAAACATTTTTGGGTAACGGGATGTAACGTTTACTTTGATGACAAATTTGCCTTTGTCGGTTTCCGCTAGAAAGACATCGTTAATGTCGCCGCCTTGCAACGGTTTATGGTTTAGGAATTTTAGGTTTTCCTGTTGGAGGATGTTTGATATAAAGTCACTTTTTTCTCGCAAAGCCCGCAAAGATTTATTCGCTAAGTAGCGCAAAGACTTGGTTTAGTTTTTACGAATATAAGTCAAATAAGTAAAAGCAAACTCGTGCCGCTCGTCTTTGGCGTGAAATTCTGAAGCGATGAGTTGCCAGTTGTTTTCATCGATGTCGGGAAAAAAAGCATCGGCTTCCACATGGGCGTGAACGCGGGTGAGTTCGATTTTATCGGCAAAGGCTAAGCCTTGTTTGTAGATTTCGCCACCACCGATGATGAAGGGTTGAGGGTCATTTCTTGCTAACTTTATGGCGTCGATAATAGAATGAACCACTATGGCACCTTCTTTTTTGTATTTTTTGTTTCGGGTAATGACAACATGGGTGCGGGTGGGCAAGGGTTTTGGGAAGGATTCAAAAGTCTTTCTGCCCATAATGATGTGGTGGCCTGATGTGAGTTGCTTAAAGCGTTTAAAATCATCCGGAAGGTGCCACACCAGGTCGTTGTCTTTTCCCAGGGCGTTGTTTTCAGCGGCGGCTGCAATAATTGTTACCATAAGAACTACTTCCCGGTCTTAAAATTAAACGGCACAGTGTATTCAATGGCACGTGGTTTTCCCGCCAGCATACCGGGTTTCATTTTTGGAATGGCCAGGATGTTGCGTTTGGCTTCTTCAACCAGTTCTTTGTTTTCACCTTCCACTTTAGTGATTTCTACTTCGCCTTGAGTGTTGATGATAAAGGTTACTACCACACGTTCCTGAATGTTGTTTTTCCATGCATTGGGCGGATAGCGGAAGTTTTTCTGAATGTGTTCGTTGAGTTTTTGCGTAAAACAGGCATCAGTTTTATTTGCGTCATTGCTTTCGCAGCCGGGCCATATTGGTGCGATTTCTTTCATCGTGACCTTATTTTTTTCAACATCGCCCCAGGTTTCCTGAGCCATTGCAGGCAACGAAATTAAAAGGATTAGTATAAATGATAAATTTTTCATGATTAATGGGGTTAAAATTTAAACAGCTACCGCTCCCTTGATGTGCGGATGCGGATTGTAATCTACTAAGGTAAAGTCTTCAAACGAAAAATCAAAGATATTTGTGATTTTAGGGTTGATGATCATTTTTGGAAGTGGCCTGATTTCTCTGGAAAGCTGAAGTTCCAGTTGTTCAAAATGGTTA
>NZ_JCBCCK010000282.1:0-2934 GCF_059864935.1 Planktosalinus sp. | reverse complement strand
ATTTGATCAATAGAATCCTGTAAACCTAATCGAGTAACTTCATTCTCAATATAGGTTTTAATTTTATTTTCCTGTCCGCTAACTGCACGAACTACATACCATTTTTTAGTGCTTTTTGTCTCAGTCATAAATTAGGATTTAATCCATTTAAAATATTGAGCAATGATATCACTAAATATTGTATCAACACCCCAAATCGCAAGCGATAGGATGATTGAGAAAACAGCAACAAGTACTGTTAATCGTTGCGCCTCAGACAGTGGTGTCCAGGTGACGTGATTTTTTAATTCATTGAACGATTCTTGAATATAATTCAGCATTCTTTGTCGTTATTATTTTGTTACTAGCACGGGTTGAGAGACTCGAACTCCCGACACCTGGTTTTGGAGACCAGTGCTCTACCAACTGAGCTAAACCCGTATTAAAAAGCTTTGGTCTCCCAGATTTTTTAAGGGATTAGCCAAACCCATTGATAAATGCTTAAAGGCACCCGCCCGAGGCGGATACCTTTAAGACTATCATTTTTAAACTATATTTAGTCTAATATCTCAGTTACCTGACCTGCACCAACTGTTCTACCACCTTCACGGATTGCAAAACGTAAACCTACATTCATTGCAATTGTTTGAATCAAATCAACAGTGATAGTTAAGTTGTCACCGGGCATTACCATTTCTACTCCATCAGGAAGAGTAATGTTTCCGGTTACGTCAGTAGTTCTTACATAGAACTGTGGACGGTAGTTATTGTGGAATGGCGTGTGACGACCACCTTCTTCCTTCTTAAGGATATATACCTCAGCTTTGAATTTTTTGTGAGGAGTTACAGACCCCGGCTTAACAATTACCATACCTCTTGAGATTTGAGTTTTCTCAATACCTCTTAAAAGGATACCAACGTTATCTCCGGCTTCACCTCTATCAAGTATCTTACGGAACATTTCGACTCCAGTAATTGTTGAAGTTAATTTCTCAGCACCCATACCAATGATTTCTACAGGGTCTCCGGTGTTAGCAACACCGGTTTCGATACGCCCTGTTGCGACAGTACCACGACCTGTAATAGAGAATACATCCTCGATAGGCATTAAGAAAGGCTTGTCAACATCGCGCTGTGGCATTTCAATCCAGCTATCAACTGCTTCCATTAGCTCAAGAACAGTTTTTGACCATTTTTCATCTCCTTCTAAAGCACCAAGCGCAGAACCTGCAATTATAGGACCGTTGTCGCCATCATACTCATAGAAACTTAAAAGATCCCTGATTTCCATTTCAACAAGCTCTAAAAGTTCTTCATCGTCAACCAAGTCAACTTTGTTCATAAATACAACAATTCTTGGAATACCTACCTGGCGTCCTAAGAGGATGTGCTCACGAGTTTGTGGCATTGGACCATCTGTAGCAGCAACTACAAGGATGGCACCATCCATTTGAGCAGCACCTGTAACCATGTTCTTCACATAATCAGCGTGACCTGGACAGTCAACGTGTGCATAGTGACGATTTGCTGTAGAATATTCTACATGTGAGGTATTGATTGTGATACCTCTTTCTTTTTCTTCAGGAGCGTTATCAATTTGATCGAAAGATTTTGCTTCTGAAAATCCAGCCTCTGCCAATACTCTAGTAATAGCTGCTGTTAAAGTTGTTTTACCGTGATCTACGTGTCCAATTGTACCTATATTTAAATGCGGTTTGGAACGATCGAATTTTTCCTTTGCCATGTTTAATGATTTTTAATCTTAGTTATATATTAGTGTTTAATGTATTTACAACTTTGAGCCAACGACGGGAATTGAACCCGTGACCTCTTCCTTACCAAGGAAACGCTCTACCCCTGAGCTACGTCGGCAGGAATGAGTTTCAGGTTTCAGGTTTCAGTTTTAAACAAAAAACCTGAAGCTTCTTTGAGCGGGAGACCGGGTTCGAACCGGCGACATTCAGCTTGGAAGGCTGACGCTCTACCAACTGAGCTACTCCCGCATTGTATGAATTTCCAAAAAAGAAATTCCAAATTCCAAAATTTTAATGACCGTTTCAATCTTTTATTTCTAATTCCATTTGGAATTTGGAGTTTTTAAGATCGAGATTTCCGCTTTCGCGGAAATGTTGTGGGGAGAGCAGGATTCGAACCTGCGAAGACATAGTCAGCAGATTTACAGTCTGCCCTCGTTGGCCGCTTGAGTATCTCCCCAAAGTTTAAACCAACAATTCAATAGCTGGCAACCCTTTAATTTTCAGAACATTAAGAGCCGATGGAGGGACTCGAACCCACGACCTGCTGATTACAAATCAGCTGCTCTAGCCAGCTGAGCTACATCGGCTTTTTAAACTTTTTCATGCCTCTTTTAGGCATAAAAAAGTCCGCTATTTCTAACGGACTGCAAATGTATATAAATTTTGTTTTTAAAAAAATTTTTTTTGGAAAATTTCTCTATAGATGTGCTCTTTGTTTTTCTTTCCTTTTTTTAAGTTGTCTTTCCAGTGCCTGAACGCATTCATCGATTCCAATTTCAAAGCGTTTGCATTCTTTTTTTACGATTAGATTATCACCGGGTATGCTTAACAAAACTTCTACTATTTTGTTCTCGGGAATGGCTGTGTTTTCAAGTTTTAAAAATACATCTGCAAAAATTATTTTATCATAAAACTGTTCAAGTTTGCTTAATTTCTTTTCAATAAAATTGACTAATTTGATGTCTGCATCAAATCCCGGGGTTTGTACATTTACTTTCATATTTTAGAATTTTAAATTAAAACTTGTTTATTTTACTCTTTATTTCTGGGATGTGTCTTTGAATACACTTTCTTTAATTCAGCTATGCTGTTATTTGTATAAACTTGTGTCGATGCCAACGAGGCGTGACCCAAAAGCTCTTTAATTGCATTGAGGTCTGCTCCTTCATTTAATAGATGTGTTGCAAATGAGTGTCTT
>NZ_JCBCCK010000236.1:0-2169 GCF_059864935.1 Planktosalinus sp. | reverse complement strand
TAACACTTGCTGATGCTTCAACGGGCACCAGTCAATTGCCTTCTAATATTTACACTAATGTAACCCCTTTCGTGCAAGAAATTTATGCCAGAATTGAAAGTACTACAGTTCCTTCAGACTATGCGATAACCAGTTTTGATCTCGTTGTGGTGCCATTACCTGCAACAACACCACCTAACCCCATAGTCCTTATTGACAGTGACGGGGATGGTTATGAAATATTTGATTTGACCATCAGGGAACTGTATATTGTTGCTCCTTCACCGGATATTGTCATTAGCTATTTTGAAACATTGCCTGATGCTGAAGCAGGGGTAAACCCAATTGCAAGCCCTTTTACATATCAAAATATCCAGACTCCTGTACAAACTGTTTATGTGCGGGTTGAGGATTTGAATACAGGGTGTTTTTCAATAGAACCCATGGATCTAGTTGTAGATACTATGCCGATTGTCCCCACAGCAATTGAAGATGACTTTGTTGTTTTTGACCCAAACGGTGATGGGTTTGCCATCTTTGACCTGACGTTGTTGATTCCACAAATAATCGGAACTCAAACGGGTCTTGAAGTCACTTTTTACGAAACAGAAGTGGATGCTCAAAACAAAACAAACGTTGTTGATGAGCCTGAAGCTTATGAAAATATAACCAATCCACAAACGATGTATGCCCGCACCGAAACAGTTCATGGGACGTTTGCACTTACAAGTTTTACGATTTTTGCAGATGAAAACTTATCGTCCCCATCGTTTGGATTGGAGGCTGTAACGTTTTATCCCAACCCTGCACAGGATTTTATTCACTTTGACAGACAAGGTGTTCATTATGAATATGAAATCGAAATAATTAGTCTTAAAGGTCAAATAGTATTGACAAAGAAAGATACAACAGAAATGTCGCAAACCGGCACGTTGGATATTTCAAGACTAACCCCCGGGATTTATTTGTTAAAAATTACCTCCGGTAACAAACAAATCACAAAGCAACTGATTAAGAAATAACCTTAAACACTTCAGGGTTCAAAACCCTTGAAGGGTTTGGCGAATTATACCTCTTCTTCTTCCTCAAAAAACAGGATGGTGGCTTTAAATTCAGATGAAGTAAAGTCTTCTTTTTGAATCCACTTTTCTGAAGTGATGGCTTCATACTTTTGCTCTCCTTTATTTTGTAGCTCCCAGAGCATATGTTCGGCTTCGGGAAGGGTGGCTTTGCCCTGCAGTTGGGTTTCAAAAAGGCGGTGGATCAGGTTGCTGTCCTTAAGCCCTGCACTGAGTGCTTTAATGGCTACTTCTTTGGTGATTTCAGTTTCATTTTCCTCTTCAGTGGCTATCTCAAAGCTAATGCTATTGGCCTGTGTAAGCGGAAACTTCCCGTTGTATGCTTTATAAAGCAATTGATTGACTTCAAACAATCCCTTGTGCAGGGAGATGTCAGAGTGATTTTCGGCTACTTTCTCCCGCAGCATTTCATGGGAAAGGTTGTCGATTTGCCCGGCTTCCAGTTCGTCTGAAAATTTATATTCTAGCATAATAGCAGCTGCTTCTACGGGCTCAAAATCGGCGATGGCCAGAAACAGATATTCCTGTAATTCTTGTGGTTTGAGCTGCCCGGCATCGGGATAATTAAATTTTTCCAACAGTGCTTTATAATCGGCATCAGACCACGAATTTGGGAGTTCGTATATTTTCTTTACATCATTAATCGTTACTGTATAGTTCATTGTTATATTTTTTTAGGTTTCTCTAAATATGTTCTGTTTGAGTGGGTGTATTGGAATATAGTTTTAAGAGAAGAGACCCTCAGACAGATGCAGAACTGTAAAGTTATTTCATATAACTACCAATGCAATGGATAAAAGGGTAATCTTAACATTTTGACTGCTTGTTGATTTTATTAAAAAGTGTGAATCTTTCAAAATCCTTCAAAAGAAATGCCCCAATATGTTGGGGCACTGGTGTTAAAGATAAATTTTATCAACCCTTGAAGGGTTTTAAACCCTTCAAGGGCTTTCAAAACTAAAAAGGATAGTTATTTTCCGCTATGACTTTTTCAGCAATGCTGCGTCGCAGGGCGATAATGTCCGGATAGTTGGTGTATTTGGTAAAACGTTTTAATCCCATCATCATCATTTTGAGTTCGTCGCCTTCGGCAAAGGAGATGATGCCTGTT